>JADFZP010000159.1 GCA_015232485.1 Alphaproteobacteria bacterium | reverse complement strand
CGGCTCGGCTTCGGCGGCCCGGCGCGCCGCCAAGGCGGCCCCGCCATGATCGCCGTTCGCCTCCAGCGCGGCGGCCAGCAGGCGCAGCCCCTCGGCCGAGGCGGGCTGTTTGACCAAGACCTCGGCGGCGGTCCGATGCGCGTCGTCGAGTCGCCCCTCGGACAGGGTCCAAAAGCCCACCGCGACGAGTCCGAACACAGCGCTCAAGGGAAGCTCTCCACCAGGGGTCGTCGCAGCCTGCCGCCAAGCGGTCGCACCGCGCAAGGGAAAGCGGCGGGCCTTGCGGATTTCCGCCCAGAGTGCTTTCCTAATGGAGGCAGTCCCAACGAAACAACCCCTATGGAGGTCGCCATGGACCGCAAGAATCCCTTCGCCACCTGGTTCCAGTTCCAGGTCGCCGGAATGGAGATGATGAGCCGCTCATACAGCATGTGGGCGGAAGCCTGCTCGAACGTGCTGAGCCATCAAAGGCGGCTGCTCGAAGGCAATGCCTGGGTGCGCTGGCACAACGTCACGCCGCGGGGCGCCGACCTTGAGGAAGGTTACGGCAAGCGTCACACCGACGTGGACGTGAAGAGAATATAAGCCGAATAGCGGGAACCGAATGACCGTAACCTATTCCGACACCACCACGGTTCCCGCCAGCGGCGACCCGCGTATCGACTGCATCGTCTTCAGCACCAGCTTTTGGGCCAACTGGAACGCCTGGGCCGAGGTCAATTCGAAGACGACCCTGACCTATTCGTTCGACATCGACGGCACCAACGCCTCGTCGTATGCGACCAACGCCGTCGAGTTCACCGCCGCGCAGCAGGATGACGCCCGCGAGGCTCTGGCCGCCATCACCAGCGCCACCGGCATCGGCTTCGTCGAAAGCGCTACGGGAACCGAGGCGCAGATCCTGTTCGAGATGGGCGACATCGCCGGCTCGGGCCTGTGCGTGTGGAGCATGTCGCGCGGCTATTCCGGCGACACCGTCACCTCGCTGGGCCTGACCAGCACGGTCATTCTCGACGAGGCCATGTTCCTGGTCTCGGACCCCGAGCCGGGCACCGCCGCCTATCAGGTGCTGCTGCACGAGGTCGGCCACGCGCTGGGCCTGCAACATTCGTTCGACGGCGGAAACCCGCTGCCCTCGGCCGAGGACAACACCGGCAACACGGTGATGTCCTACACTTGGACTTGGCCGTACAAGAGCGCCTTCCAGGCCTACGACCTGCTGGCCCTGCAATACATTTACGGCACCGATGGCCTGGGCGGCGAGGGCGTCGGCACGACGCGCCCGATCACCAATCACGCGGTCACCGCGTCGGGCACCGTCACCGGGACCACCGCCAACACCGACATCGTCACCCTGGACGGCGTCGGCCACACGGTGACGATCTCCAGCGTCGAGACGCTGACCGGCGGGGCCGGCAAGGACCGCGTCGACCTGGGCGGCGGCCGCGTCACCATCTCCGAAGTCGAGACGATTCTGGGGTCGAGCAATGTCGACATCGTCACGCTGGCCTCGATCACCAGCGTCAGCATCGCGGGAATCGAATCGCTGTACGGCTCGTCCGGCGGCGACACGGTCAGCCTGAGCAACGGCGCCACCTTGCGGGTCCGGGGCGTCGAGACGGTTTATGGCAGCGGCTTGTGGGACGCGTTGTTCCTGCTGTCGGCGCAGGACATCACGTTGTCCGCGATCGAGAGCGTGACCGGGTCGAGCGGGTCGGATCGCGTCATCCTGGACGCCTTGGGCAATTCGCTTTACGCCACGGCCGTCGAGACGGTCCAGGGCGGGGCCGGCGCCGATTGGCTCGGCCTTTCGGTGGCGAGTGGCGTCACCGTGTCCGCGATCGAAACTTTGGTGGGGAGCACCGGCGGGGACAGCGTAAGCCTGAGCGCCGGCGCCACCATCCGCCTGTCGGGCGTCGAGACCGTGGTGGGCAGCGGCGACCAGGATTGGGTGACGCTGGAGAACCAGACCAACACGGTGACCATCTCGCGGGTCGAGACGGTCACCGGCGGCAACCAGGGCGACTGGCTGCTGTTGGCCGAATCGAGCGCCATCACCCTGTCCGCCGTGGAATCGGTGACCGGGTCGAGCGGCGGCGATCGGGTGACGCTGGGCAATCAGAGCAACAGCCTGTGGATCAGTTCGATCGAAACGGTGGTGGGCGGCGCATCGGGCGACTGGCTGACCCTGGGCGGGTCGGGCGAGGTCGAGGTCGGCGGCGTCGAGACCGTGGTCGGCGGCTCCGGCGAGGACCGCGTGACGATGAGCGGCGCCGCGACCATTCGAATCGGCGCGGTTGAAACCGTGGTGGGCAGTTCGGGCGCCGATGCGCTGCTGCTGGGCGATTCCAGTGGCACGATCTCGGTCAGCCGGGTGGAAACGGTGACCGGCGGCAATGGTCAGGACTTGGTGATCCACTCCGAGTCCGGCACGTTGACCACGCGCGCCGTCGAGTCGGTGGTCGGCTCGTCGGGCGGCGACCGCCTGATGCTGACCAATCAATGGAATTCGGTGGCCATCCGCGAGATCGAAAGCATCGATGGCGGCGGCGACGGCGACTGGCTGACCCTGCTTTACGCCTCGCAAATCGAAACCCGCTCGATCGAGACGGTGATCGGCAGCACCGGCGACGACCGGGTGACCCTGGCGGCCGGCTCGACGATACGGGTCGGCGGGGTCGAGACGGTGATCGGCAGCGGCTCGGAGGACCGGGTGCTGCTGGGCGACGCCGGAGGCGCCTTGCAGGTCGCGCGCGTCGAGACGGTGAACGGCGGCAACGGCGCCGATTGGGTCACCATGACCGAGACGGGCGCCTTGACCATCACCGGCGTCGAAACCGTGACCGGGGCGAGCGGCGGCGACCGGCTGGTGCTGGGCGCCAGCGGTTCGGTCTGGCTGCGCGACATCGAAACGGTGATCGGCGGCGGCAGCGACGACTGGATCGGCATGGTGTCGGGCGGCGCGATCGAGGCGACCGGCATCGAGACGCTGGTCGGCACGACCTCCGAAGACCGGCTGACCCTGGGCGGCGCGTCTTCGACCACCGTCCACTCGATCGAGACGGTGGCCGGCAGCTCGGGCCACGACCGCGTGACCCTGGCCCTGTCGGCCACCATCGCGGTCTCGGCTGTCGAGACCGTGGTGGGCAGCGGCGGCTGGGACTCGGTCACCCTGACCCGCGACAACACGACGATGACGCTGTCCCAGGTCGAGGTGGCGATGGGATCGGGCGGCGCCGACCAGATCACGCTGGGCAACGAGGGCAACTCGCTGTGGATCGGCCTGATCGAGACGCTGATCGGCGGCAACGGCGGCGATTGGGTGGCGATGCTGGACGGCAACGCCCTGCTGGCGACCGGAGTCGAATCGCTGACCGGCACCACCGGCAGCGACACCATCACCCTGGGCGGCGCCTCGACGACGCGGGTCACCGCGATCGAGACGGTGATCGGAAGTGGTGGAGGCGACTGGATCAATCTCGATGATGGCGGATTGGCCATCACCCTGTCCTCGATCGAGACGCTGATCGGCGGCGCCGGGGCCGATGTCGTCACCTTGGCCGCCGCGTCCACCCTGGTGGTGGCGGCGGTCGAGACGTTGATCGGCTCGTCGGGCGCCGACCGCGCCAATCTGGGCGCCCGCGGCGGCGCCATTCTGATCAGCGGAATCGAGACGGTGAGCGGCGGCGCCGGGTTCGATTCGGTGCTGCTCGCCCAGTCGGGCACCGTGACGGTGCAAGGCATCGAGGCGTTGATCGGCGGAGACGGCGCCGATTTGGCGATGCTGGCGGGCTCGACCACCGTGACCCTGACCGGGATCGAGACGGTGTTCGGCGGCGCGGGTGCCGACTGGGTCAATCTGGTCGATGGCGGCGTGGCCCTGTACGGCGGCTGGCTGGAGACGGTGATCGGCGGCGCCGGCCACGACATCCTGACCATGGCGACCGCCGGAACCATGGTGGTCGCCGCGCTGGAAAGCGTGTCCGGCTCGACCGGCCAGGACGCCCTGACCCTGGGCAACCGCGGCAACACCATTTCCCTGTCCTTGGTCGAAACCGTCGCGGGCGGGCTGGCCATCGACGCGGTGACCGTCGCGGCGGGAACCATCCGCTTCGCCGGCGGCGCGTCGGGCGACACCATCGCCCTGCTGGCCGGCAACGGCGCCGACGCGATCGTCTTCGCCGACGTGGCGGACGGCGGCGCGGTGGGCTCGACCAGCGGATTCGACGTGATCACCGGCTTCGCGGTCGGCGCCGACCAAGTCGTCCTGACCGGCGCCCTGCGGACCCTCGCCGATCGCAACGGCGACGGCGCGCTGGCCCCGGTCGCCCGCTCGACCGGCAAGGCCATCCTCAAGAAGGACGAGTTGGTCGTCCTGGCGACCACGGTCACCGGCGGCGGCTTGGCCGATGCCGGCTTCGCCAGCTTCCGCGCCGCGCTGGGCACGGTGGGCGCCAACAAGCGCGGCGGCTCCCAAGGCCTGGTGCTGGCCGCCGACAGCGCGCAGACCGGCCTGTATCACGTCTCGGACAATGGCGATGGCGTGGTCTACGCCTCGGAGGTCCGGCTGCTCGCCGTATTCGCGGGCGGCGTCGCGTCGAGCGACATCGTTCTGGGCTAAGGCTGGCGAAACGCAACGACGCGGTTCTCTACGAGCGCGGCATGGGGCGGTGGAGCCGCAGGCTGGCGCGGTCGGCCCGTCTCGGCCTTCATCGAGGCCCTGCTTCGCCGCCGCCGCCTGGGCGGTGCGCGGCGTGGTGGGATGATCAGCCCTTCACGCTGGCCCTGAACGACCAGAACAGGCAATCGGGAATTCGCTCGTCGCCGTCTTGCAGATCGTCGCGGTGGATCGAGGTGGGAAGCGGCGCCACGTCGAGGGGCGCGCCACACGCGTCGAGCCAGCGCCAAGCCGCGAACAGCGCGAGTTGGTCGAGAAACCAGCGGGGCGATCCCTCGTCGAGGAAATGGCCGATGTAGCGGGCGACCAGATCGACGAAACGCAAGGTCGCGGGTGTGGGTCGCAACAGCAGGACGTCGGCCCAAAGCTGGTTCCACGGTTCGAGCAGGGGCGTTCCGCCGACCGCCGCCACATCGGCCGCGCCCGCCCTTTCGAGCAGCAGCGCAAGGGGCCGCAGCACCACAAGGTCGATATCCAGCAGCAGCACCGGCCGCTGGTAGTGGCGCAGCAATCGCGGCAGCGCGAGAAAGCGTTGGCAGGCGTAATAGGTGCTTCGATCGCGGCCGGCGCCGCGCGCCTCGTCGCGTTGCGTGGTCCACGAGAGCGAGGCCACGCCGGCCCGGCGCGCCACGTCCTCGGCCCGCCCGCCATCGGCGCCAATCAGGTGCAGGTGCAGGTGGAAGGGCATCCCGGCGGCGGCGGCCAGCGTCTCGGCGAAACGCTGGCCGTAGCGGTCGAGATAGCCGCCGTCGCAACTCGACACGACCACCAGGGGCGCGTCCGTCGCGCCCAGGGCGCCCTCGATCGCGAGTTCGGGCAACGGCCCGGCCTCCAGTCCGGACAGAAACGCCGCGCCAAGGCGCATCACGTTTTCGCGGGCGGGACCGTGGCGATCGGCCCGCCGCAGATGGGCGTCCGCCTCGTCCAAGCGGCCGGCCAGCCACGCCAGATGGCCCAGCCGCGCATGGGCGAAGGGCAGGTCCGGCCTAAGAGCCGCCGCGCGCCGACAGCACGCCTCGGCGCCGGTTGGGTCGCCTTCTCGGCGCTTATGGTTTCCCTCGCCCAGGGCGTACACGTAGCCTGGCAAACCATCCGGCGCCGCGCGGCCGCTGGTGACAAGACGGGTCAAGATCGTCGAGGCCGCTTCCAAAGTGTCCGCTTTGGGATCGAGCCGGAAAGCCGATAGCGCGTGCAGGGCCGCCTCGGATGGCCGCGTCGCGTAAAGCAGCGAGCTTAGCTTCGAATGGGCGATCGCCGCCGGATGCAGCCGCGACGCCACTCGGCACAGCTCGATGGCCTTGTCCGTTCCGACGTTGTCGGCCTCGATCAGAAGGCAAGCCGCCACGCCCAGGCTCGCCTCCGGGCCGGGATCGAGGATCAAAGCCATCCGGTACAGGGTGAAGGCCTCGACGGCGCGGCCCGCTTGGTAGTGCTCCCTGGCCCGGTCCAGAAGCGCCTTGACCGCCTCATGCCGCTGGCCGGGCGCGGGCCGGGCGCGGCCGAATGCCTCGGCGGCCTCGGCCATCAGCCCGACGGCGCTCAGCGCCGCCGCCAGATCGCCGAACACGACGGGCAGATTCAAGCGGGCCGCCGCCCTGGCGAGAAGGGCGACCGCCTCCCCCAACCGCCCCTGGCCTTGCCGCAACAGGCCAAGCAGCCTGAGCACCTGACCATCCGATGGCGCGACCGCGAGCAGCGCCAGATAATGGTCTTCGGCCTCGCCCAAACGGCCGGCGCGATGGGCATCGACGCCCTTTTCGAGTGCTCCCCGCGATTCGATCATCGCCCGCCCCCCTGGTGACCAGACACCTCCATGCACCACGACTCGCCTGGAGATCAAGCGTTCAGGGTTTTCCGAACGGGCGTTTCACGCCGGCGCGTTGTTCACGATTTGGAAATGACAAAGGCCTCGCCGTCGCCAGCGAGGCCTTTCTGAGCTTCGGGGGGCTTGTCATCGCCTGATCCCGAAGCTGCCCCCGGAGGGGTCTTCCAAGCCCGATGCTTACGCAGAGCGGGTACAACCCCAGTATGGGCGCGACTCGCCTACTTGTCCAGTAAGCCGAGGGCGAATCGAATGCAAACCTGGATAGCCGCCAAATCGTCGGCCGGAACCTCGAAGACGACGTATTCCCGCTTGCCGCCCAGGCCTCGCGTCTTGATCCGGTCCAGCCGATCAAGGCTGACGGTCGCCAGCATGTCGCACTTCGCCCACATCGGCCCGCGCGCCGGCGGGTAGGCGCCATCGGACAACTGGTGGTGAAACATCTCCTGGGGCTTCGGCTCGGTGCTGCTGAGAGGCACCACCGTGCACAGGTTTGGGCGGCTGCGAAAGCGCGGCGAAACCACGATGACTGGCCGAATCTTGACCATCTCGGGCGCCCTGAAGCCAAGCCCGTAATCGCACACGACGATGGTCCCGGTCGGCGGGTGGAACAGCAACCCCATAGCCTCGTACCCCAGCCTTCAGCCACACGCCAGCCCGCCCGTCGACCGCGTGGTCGCAAACTGGTGCCCGCTGCCGGACTCGAACCGGCACGCCTATCGGCCACGGATTTT
>JADFZP010000158.1 GCA_015232485.1 Alphaproteobacteria bacterium | reverse complement strand
AGTCCGCCGGGGAATCGTATCGCTCGCCATCCGTATGGGCGTTTACGATCGACTGCGGCGCGCCTTTTCACGGATCGTCGATGGCGACCGGGCGCCGGGCGATGCCGCGCCGCCACCCGATCCCGTGAACGCGTTCGAGGCGCTGAGTCCACGCGAGCGCGATATTCACCGAATGCTCGAGGCCGCGCTGACCCCGACGGAGAAGCCGTGATGCGGATCGTTCTGGATTTGGAGGCGGCCCAGGCCGACGATCTCGCGCTGGCGGTGGCCCAGGCGATCCTGCGCCGCGCCGATGGCCACGATGTCGTCGCGGTCCTGAACGCCGGCCACCGGCCCTCGCTCGAACGCGTCCGCGCCGCGTTCGACGGCCTGCTGCCGCCGGAGCGCCTTGTGACCTGGGATGCGCCGCGCCTGGGTGGAGAGTGGGGGCGGGCCGCCGCCGCGCTGGTGCGGCGGGCTTTTCTCGCCAACCTGGACCCCGGACTCGTCTTGGCGCCGGACGGCCGCGAGGATGATCCCGACCGGGCGGCCGAACGCCTTCTTGCGACCACACCGGAGGCGAGACCCGCCGAGGCGAGGCCGTCGCGACCCCGCCTCGCCTATGTTTCGCCCCTGCCGCCCGCGCGGTCCGGAATCGCCGACTGCAGCGCCGAATTGCTTCCCGAATTGGCGCGGCGATACGACATCGACGTGATCGTCGAACAGGCCGAGGTGACAACTCCCTGGGTCTTGGCGAACTGCCGAATTCTGGATGGCCAGTCGTTGCTGGCCCACGCCGATGAATACGACCGCGTCCTTTACCATTTCGGCAATTCGCCCTTTCATCAACACATGTTCGGGCTGATGGAGCGCGTGCCGGGCGTCGCGGTGCTTCACGAGTTCTATCTCGGCGACGCGCTGCGCTACCGCGAGGTTTACGGCCCCGAGCCGCACCTGTGGACGCGCGAGCTGTATGGATCGGCGGGATACGGCGCGGTCGCGGAACGCTTCGGGGCGAGCGACATCGGCCCGGTGGTCGCCCGCCATCCCGCCAATTTCTCGCCATTGCGTGACGCGGTCGGGGTCATCGTCCATAATCTCCACATGGGGAAGCTCGCCGAGCGGTGGTATGGGGCGAACTTCGCCGACGACTGGGCGCAAGTCCCGCTGCCGCGACTAAGCCCCTCGGGCGACGGGCGGGTCGAGGCGCGGCGCCAACTGGGCCTCGACGACGACGCCTTCGTGACCTGCGCCTTCGGGATGTTGGGCGCCAACAAGCTGAATCGCCGCCTGCTCGACGGGTGGGCGATGTCGCCGCTGGCCAGCGATCCCCGCTGCCGATTGATCTTCGTGGGCGAGAACAGCCGCGACGCCCTGGGTGCCGAAATGACGCGGGCGATCGCCGATCTCGGCCTTGGGCAACGCGTCCGCATCACCGGTTGGACCGACCCGGCAACCTATCGGCGCTGGCTGGCGGCGGCCGACCTCGCCGTTCAATTGAGAACGGACACGCGCGGCGAAACCTCGGCCGCCGCGCTGGACTGCCTGAACCATGGCGTGCCCACCATCGTCAACGCCAACGGGGCGCTGGCCGAGCTTCCAGCCGACGCCGTGGCGATGCTGCGCGACGATTTCTCCGACGCCGAGTTGGCCGCCACGCTGGAGGCGCTTCGCCACGATCGCCCAAGGCGCGCCGCCCTGGGCCGGGCCGGTCGCGCCCTGGTCGCCGCGCGACACGCCCCCGCCGCTTGCGCCTACGCCTACGCGGACGCGATCGAGCGCATGTACGCCGGCAATCGGCGCAGTCCTCTGCACGAACGCCACCTGATCCGGTCGCTGGCGGCCTTGCCCGGATCGCCGCCGACCGAGCGGGAACGGCTAAGGCTGGCCTCCGACATCGCCCGCGCGCTGCCCCGCCGACGATCCGGCCGGCAATTGCTGGTGGATGTGTCGGCGACCGCCCGCGGCGATCTCAAGACCGGGATTCAGCGCGTGGTGCGGGCGCTGACGCTGGCCTTGCTCGCGCATCCGCCGGCCGGCTACCGCGTCGAGCCGGTCGTCCTGTCGGATGCCGGGGGCGCTTGGCGCTACCGCCACGCCCGCCGCTGGACCTCGCGGCTGATGGACATGCCGGACGACTGGATCGCCGACGAGGCGGCCGAATTCGAGGCGGGCGACATCCTGCTGATCGCCGATTTCACCGGCGCGATCGCCGTCGCGGCCGACCAGGCGGACGTGTTCTCGCGTCTGCGCGACCAGGGCGTCGCGCTCCATTTCGTGGTTTACGACCTGTTGCCGATTTCAATGCCCGAGATGTTCCCGCCGGGGCGGTTTGGGTTCACCGAATGGGCCGAGGTCGTCGCCAAGGCGGCCGATGG
The DNA here is from genome assembly GCA_015232485.1 of Alphaproteobacteria bacterium. Taxonomy (GTDB): domain Bacteria; phylum Pseudomonadota; class Alphaproteobacteria; order Rhodospirillales; family Magnetospirillaceae; genus JADFZP01. Next base: position 4,882 of record JADFZP010000158.1, on the reverse strand, counting down.
CGTGATCTGCATTTCGCGCGCGGTGGCCGACGAGGTCGAGCGCTGGATGCCCTCGCAGCGGCGCCAGCGCCATCGCCCGCCGCGCATCGGCTGGTTCCACCTGGGCTCGGATTTCCAGAACTCCCGCCCGACCAAGGGGCGCCCACCGGATGCCGCGGCCATCGCGCGGCTGATGGCGCGGGCGCCGACCTTCCTGATGGTCGGGACGGTGGAGCCTCGCAAGGGCCATCCCCAGGTTCTCGCCGCCTTCGATGATTTATGGGCCAAAGGGGTCGCGGCGAATCTGGTGATCGCCGGCGCCGAAGGGTGGCGTGGGCTGCCCGACGCCATGCGGCGCGACATTCCCGATACGGTGGCGCGGTTGCGCGCGCATCCCCGGCTCGGCCGCCAATTGATCTGGCTCGACGGCGCGAGCGACGAGTTCCTCGAAGAGGTCTACACGGCCTCGACCTGCCTGATCGCCGCGTCCCACGGCGAGGGCTTCGGTCTGCCGCTGATCGAAGCGGCGCAGCATGGCCTGCCGATCCTGGCTCGCGACCTGGCGGTGTTCCGTGAAGTGGCGGGCGCCCATGCCAGCTACTTCCGCGGAGAGGCGCCCGAGGATCTGGCTCGCGCCGTCGAGCGCTGGTTGACGGCGTGGCGCGATGGCGGCGCGCCCCCATCGGCCGACATGCCGCGCCAGTCATGGTCCCAAAGCGCGCTCCAGGTGCGCGACGCCATCCTGGGCTCGGAGTTCTTGTCATGAAGGCGCCCCATCAACGCTTCCTTGGCGACCGCGCGGTGGATTACCGGGGCGCCATCGACGCCGCCCGCGCCTATGTCTCCAAACTCTCCGACGGCGAGGCGGAATGGCTTTGTTACAAGCCTTTCGATCCGACCCCCGGCAATCCGCAATATTTCCGCCTGATGTACGATCTGCTGAACATTCTCCAGGCCATGGCGGTGCCGCGGAACGGCCGGGTTCTGGAAATCGGCGGCGGCCCCGGATGGATCACCGAAATCCTGGTGATGCTTGGCCACTCGGTGGACGTCATCGAACCCGCCGCCGATCTGGCCGACATCGCGAGGGCGCGATGCGACTCGCTCGCGGCCCATTACCGACGCTCAGCTCCGCCATCCGTCCGCTTTCATGGCGCGCCGCTCGAAGAGGCGGATTTTCCCGAACGGAGTTTCGACGCGATCCTGTTCTTCGACGTTCTTCACCATGTCGTGGACGAGCGCGCCGCCTTGTCCAACTGTTTTCGGTTCCTGGCGCCCGGCGGCAATCTTGGAATCGTCGAAGCCGCGTGGCGGCCCGACTGTCCACAAATGGAGCGGGCGTTGCTCGACGAAATGGAAAAATTCGGCGTCGTCGAGAACCCGTTCACAGCGCAATATTTGGATCAATTGCTGCGCGAGTTCGGCTTCATCGACATCCAACGCTTCACCGGGGTGAACGGCTTCTTTGGCGAGCGGGATCTGGATTCTCCGCTGCGGGCCTTCGGGCCTCCTTTGACCAGCCTGAACAATCTGACCGCCCGTCGGCCGAGCATCGCGGAAACCCTCTATCCCGACTGCACCGACCCTGGCCACGCCACCGGCGTCGCGCTCGACTTGATCTCGGGGGCGATCGACGCGCGCGCCCGCGCCGCGTCGCTGGTCGTTCGCCTGACGAACACGGGCCGGACGAGGCTCAGCCATCGGCGCGGCGATGTCGGCCACGTCACCTTGGCGCTGCGGCGCGGCGAGCCGGGTTCGCCGGCCTTCGTCGAATGCGCGGAACGCCACCCGCTGATCGAAACGCTGATCCCCGGCCACAGCCTGGTGATGCGGATCGACTACACGTTGCCGGCCGGGGTCGATTTGCGGGATTGGGTGGTCGATCTCGTCGCCGAAGGGGCCTTCTGGTTTTGCCAGCGCGGCATTCCCGCCCTGCCCATTCCGCTCGCGCCGGCCACCCCATGACGACGCGGGAAACCGGCCGGTGGCTTATGGCGATCTGCGCCGTGTCGCTCGTGGCCATCAACATCGACCCGATCTGGCTGGGGTCCGTCGACCTTGCCCATCACTACGCCCTGGTCGAGCGCCTGAGTGAGAAAGGTCTATTCTTCCACCTGCCGGAAGCGGGAAAGGTCCATCTCAACTTTGACATCTTCGATCTGAGCCTCGGCGAGATGAACTACTATCCCCCGGCTAGCCATTTGGCGGCGGCCATCTTGGGGCGGATTTTCGACTCGTCGCTGATCGGCATGCAGCTCGTCGCGCTGCTTGCCCTGGCGGGCGTCTGGATGGCGGCGGCGACGGCGGTTTTCACCCTGCCGCCCGCCACGGCGTCCATCGCCGGTGGGGGGCTGATCGCGCTGCTGGCCCTGAATCGTGTTTCCTTCGACCTACCGGCGCATGGCGGTGAGCTCGTCGCCGGACACTTCTTCGCCCAGTTGGTTGGGCAGGCCCTGTGCGTGTGGGCGGTGATCGCCTGGGCCAAATTGGCGGAATCGGGTGCGGGCCTCGCCGCTCGCCTGTCCGCCGCCGCGGCCCTGATCGCCGCCTTGGCGACCGTTCACATGCTGTCGGCCGTCATCTTTCTTGGCTTCTTCGCCTGTTCCGTCGGGTTCGACGTTCTTCGGGAGGTTCGGCGGCCCGGCATGTGGCGAAGCATGGCGATGGGCGTCGTGACGGTCGCCGCCGCCGCCGGTGTGGCGGTCCTCCATCCCAGCTTCCGCGCCACGACGATGATCGCCGGCAACGATGGCGCCCTCGATGTCGGCGCGTTCTCCGACATGGCCACCCTGGCCGGCCTGTGCGTCGCGGTGCTCGCCCTGGCCGGAGCGCTCTTGACGGCGTGGTCGCGGTTCGACGAGGCGGCCCGGCGCGACCATGCCGCGGTGAAATACCTAGCGCTATATGGAGCGGCGACGGCGCTGTTGTGTTTGTGCCAAATCGGCGCGATGAAACTGGGCTACTCCAACGCCTATAGCTGTAAAAAATACGTCTTCTCGCTGATCTCCGCGATGTTCGTGCTGGCGCCGGTCGGGGTGGCGCTTATCCCGCGCCGGCCCGCCTTCTCGGCGGCCGATGGGCTGGTCCGCCTGATCGGGCCGGCGGCCTTGGTCGCCACCGGGTTCCACACCGCCCTTCCTGAAAAGGAATTGATGAATCTGTCCAAAATCGTTCCTTTGGAACGTCAGCTAAAGATGCTCAACGAGACCTATGTTCCATGGAAGGATGGCGGACAAAATATCGTCGCTGGACTGTTAAAGGATAATCCGACCGTCGATTACATGTTTAGCCTCGGAATATTGAAGGCCGAACGCCTAAGGTACACTTGGACAGACATCACGCATATGACCGGCGCCTTCGATGGCGTGACGGACGCGAACGTTATCGTCACCATGCGGGGCTCGAAATTCGACCTGCCCGCCTGCCGGCGATTTTCCTCGCACTCCGGCATGACTCTGGTCAACGCGCGGTGCGCGGCCGACATCCTGGGCGTGGGGAAAGAATGCGTCGAAGTCGTCGACTTCAGCGAAAAGGGCCTGATCGATCCGCATTTCTTGAGCGGCTTTTCCACCCCGGAAGCGGCCGGTCGTTGGACGGAGGGCGTCCAGGCGACCTTTCGCTGCCGGCTGCCCGAGGGCAAGGCCGCACGCTCCAGCGTGACCTTCGACGTCACCGCCTTCCTCGCCGCCGACCACGGCTTGGCGGAGCAGCGGCTGTTGGTCGGGCTCAACGGCGCCCCGGCCGCCGAACGCGTGTTTCGGGTGAACGCCCAGCGACAGCGCTTCGAAACGCCGCTGCCCGCCCCGACGGACGGCGAGATCGTCGTCACGTTCGATCTTCCGGACTCGGTATCGCCCGCCCAATTGGGCTTCGGCGGCGATACCCGCCGATTGGGGGTTTATGTGCACACGATCGTGTTCAGACCGCCCCTGTCGGCACATTGAATACCAATGAGGGGAGTGTCATATTTCCTGGAATGACACGCGATGAGGCTTCGACATGAATGAGCGTCACGTCACCATGGCCGCCAATGGGCGTATCGTGGTTCCATCTCAAATCCGATCCAACCTTGGCATGGAAAAAGGCGGTGGCTTTGTCATGACAGTGGATCAGAGCGGCACAATCCATCTCGAGCCCCTGCGCAACGTCATCGCCCGAGTCCAGGACGAGGTTAGGGGATACATTCCTGACGACGTTGACTTGGTGGAAGATCTGTCCGCGCAGCGCCGGAAGGAGGCTGCCGATGAGTAAGGTCGTCCTCGACGCCTCGGCCTTGTTGGCCCTAATTCATCGAGAGCCAGGGCAGGAGAGTGTCGCGGACGCGTTGGTTGAGAGTGTCATATCCGCAGTCAACTTGGCCGAGGTTATCGGCAAGCTGGCCGAGCGCGGTGTTCCCCAGGATCGTGCCAAGGCCGTCGCCCTTTCATTCGGTGTCGAGGTTGTGCCGCTGGATAGGGATATCGCCGCAAAAGCTGGCCAGCTGCGCCCGAGTACCCGATCTTCCGGCCTGTCACTGGGCGACCGCTGTTGTCTGGCCACCGCGATGACACTGGGGCTGCCGGCGTTGACCGCCGAGGCCGCTTGGGAGCCGCTGGCCGATATCCTGGGCGTCGAGGTGCGGAACATCCGACCGAGGGGGCATTGAGTGGCTCCCAACCTCGCCGTTGGCCCTGATCAACGCGAAGGACAAGGGGCGATCCTGGGCAGGTAAGCCGCGATAGCGCTGCCCATCCCGGTCGCGCTCTCGACCGAGATGGCGCCGCTCATCGCGCGGACGATGCCGAAGACGACGGACAACCCCAGGCCAGCTTTATACGCGCACGCGCATATTACGGCTGCATGCGCGAGCCCGTATATTGACACTTTATACGGGTTCGAGTATATCGGCCGTGGAGGTCACCCA
>JADFZP010000157.1 GCA_015232485.1 Alphaproteobacteria bacterium | reverse complement strand
TCGTGCATCATGGGCGCGAACGGCCACGGAGTAGTTGTTCTGGTCCAGGACGGCATTCACCGACTGCATCTTGTCATCGACCTCGGCCTTGAGCGTCACCAAACCTTCGATTTCGTGCTGATCGCGCTTCAGCTTGTGAACGCCGCCAAAGAGAGTGACCCCCGGTCGAGGTTGCTTGGCGCGAAAGGCGCGCGCGGCCTCTTTGAGGACGGCGGCATCGCTCACCGAGAAGTCAATCTTTCGCCTCGCTTCGGGTGTCGGCCGGGTCCGAGCCCACCGCACGCTGATCTCGAGTCCATCGGTTTGCTCAATCAGTTTTGCGACGGCTTCGCACATGTTCGCGCTGACACCCTTGGCGATGGCGCTTTCGAACGCGCTCGCCCCGTCACCGGAATGCGCCAGTTCCACCGCGTTTCGCGAAGCCCCGAGGGCCTCCATCAGCCGGCGAGTCACTTTTCGCTCCATCGGCTCGTCTTCGAAACTGCCCCACGTCTCATCGAATGTCGTTTGAAGCGTTGGCGGTACGGGGGCCATCAGCGTCACGACGAAACTTCCATGCTCGGTTTGCCCAAGGCGGACACGCTTCATGTATTCCGTCGCGTCCTTGTTCGCACCAGCGCGATAGACCGACTGCGGCATCCGGGTCGCGCACGCCGCGGCCAGCAGCATCTCGCGCGCCTGACAAACCAATTCGACACCTGCATCGAGAGTGATGGAGCCATCGTCTGCACCAATCGCGCGGACACGCACCACATCATGTTCGGCGCCGAGGAGATCTCGATAAGTTGCAAGCTCATCACGCTCATTGACATCGGAGAAGACACCGACCAATCGGGAAACAACGGCCACATAGTCTGCTAACCGATCCGTCCGGGGCAGAATGATTTCCGGCTTTCCATCTCCTACATAGACGTCGGCGTGCATGCCGTATGCTTCAACCTTTCTCCATCCCTCGCCTCGGGCATATGCGGCGAGCGCGGTTGGCGAGATGGTCTTCAGTGCCTCCGAGTCGAGAATTTTCGCCTTCATGTGATGGCTCCCTGGCGAGCCTGCTCCATCAGTGCCTTGAGGGCAACGACATTGAACTGGTTCTTCTTCTTAATTGAGATAGTAACACTGTCAGCATTTGTGGATTCAGGAAATCCAGAAAGACTTACCCAGTACGCGCAGCGTCGTATGGCCAATTCGTCAGAGGTAACGTTTATCCAGGATGATTCCTCTTTGGGCAATTGAAGGACGACTAGAATCCTGGGGACAATTGATTCTCCGCGGAGCAGATCATAGTTCCGGCGGCGAAGTGGGTACCGGAATTCATCATCTCCTCCATCTGGGAGGTTGACCGTGGCCTTGAGCTGGATGTCCAGGCTGGGGCGCATTGAACCGCCGGCCCTGAGATGAATGTCAACTCCGTCCCGGTCAAAGTCCTGAACGGCGAGGGTGTAACCCGCGCTCGCGGCGATGGCGGCGGCGTAGGCCCGAGAGAGCGCCTCCTCTCTGTCCGTTGGTGCCAAAATGGCGTCGCTCAACGAATCATCTCCATCGATCGCGTCCGCATCTCCCTTCCTTCTACCGCGGTTTCAGCGGGAATGAACAGGCCTTGCCACCATCGCCAGCCATATCAGGCGCGGGGAGCGACGGCGGCCAGATCGGCCACGAAGCGGCCGAACAGTTCGGCCAGGGCCTCGTTCATCGCCTGCGCGGCGGCGGCCACGCCGCCATCGGGCGGGACGGGGCGCTCGACGCGATAGGTGCGCAGCAGGATCGGCTTGCCGGCGGTGCGGCCGCTGACGCCCAGTTCGATCTCGGCGACCACGGCGGGGCGGTCGCCGGTGACCCGCTCGAAGCGGCGGATGTGGCCTTGCACGATGGCGTCGGGCAGGGCGCGCAGGTCCGAGGTCAATACGGTCTCGGCGGCGTTGGCGGCGCGCAGGTATTTGACCAGCGCGTCCTGCACCAAAAGGCCGGGCGGATCGGTCCAGAACTCGTAGGCGTAATTGCGGACCGACAGCGGCGCGGCGCGGTCGACATGCACGATGGCGCGTTCCGAGGCCAGTCCGTCGGCGCCCAGGCGGCTCACCTCCAGCACGCCCGGCAGGATCGGGCGCGGGGCGGCCTGGGCCGGGCTGGGCACCTCCAGCCGGTAGAAATTGTCCTTAGGCGGCGGCGCGCCCGCGCAGGCGGCGCACAGCGAGACGGCAAGCAGGATCGCGGCGGGACGAAACATGGACAAGGCGGCTCCTTCAGCGGGACTCGTCGCGGCGCGCGCCGCTTAGCAGCAGCCCCGGATTCTGCCGCACCATGCGGCTGAATTCGTGCATGTTGCGCGACATGCCGTCCAGATTATAAACGATCGAATCGATGTTTCGGGACACCGTCTGCAGCGTGTGGCGCAGGCTGGTCATGCTTTCGCCGACGTTCTCGCTGTTGCGCGCCACGGTTTGGTCGACGGTCCTCATCACCTGATCGATGGCGCGGCGCGTCTCGGACAGCTCGCCGACGAACTGCACCAGCCCGGTCGAGGCGCGTTGAAGGTTGTTCAAGGTCGCCTGAAGGCTTTGCGTGTTGGCGGGGCCCAGCAATTCGCCGTTGACCCGCCGGCTGGTCAGGACCAGTTCGCCGGTCAGCTCGCGGACATTGGTGGTGATCTCGGGCGTCTGGCGGGCCAGATCGCCGGTCATCGCCAGCAGATTGCCGATCAGCTCGGGCGCGTGCTCGGCCAGCGGCCCGCCGATCGCGTCGACATTGCGGGTCAGCGCCTGGAGCAGCGGCTTCAGCGAGGTTTCCGACAACTCGGACATCTGCTGCGCGATGTTGGTGGCCACCGCGAAGATGTTGCCGGCCATGCTGCCGGGAATGGTGGCGCCGGGCTCGAAGCTTTCCGCCGACTTGCCGCCGCGGATGTCGATGGCGATCGCCGACAAAAGGCCCGAGGCGGTGACCGTCGCCACCGCGTCGCGCGGGATGGTCCAGCCCTTGCGCACCGCCATGTGGACCCGGAAGCGGGTCTGGCCGTCGTCGCGCACCGGGTCGATGGTCTCGACCTGGCCGATGGTGAAGCCCTCGTACATCACCTTGGTGCCGCGCAGGATGCCGGCCACGTTGCCATACGAGGTGTAATAGACGTCGGCCGCGCCGGTGCGGCCGGTCAGCAACCCCACCGCGACGAGCAACGCCGCCGCCATCGCCAGCACGAAGGCTCCGACGAAGGTGTAGTTGAGCGCGTTGTTCTTCATGCGATGGTCATCCTTCGCCCGTCAGCCGGCGCAGATAGGCGTCGGCGTCGAGTGTAACGTCCTCGGTGCGCCGGTTCAGCAGGTTTTGCACCCGCTCGCTGGGATGGGCGCGGATCTCGTCCACGCTTCCCAGCGCGATGATTTCGCCCTTGTCCAGCACGCAGATGCGGTCGGCGATCTTGAAGGCGCTTTCCAACTCGTGGGTGACCACCACGATGGTCATCCCCATCGCGTCGCGCAAGCGCAGGATCAGTTCGTCGATCGACGACGACACCACGGGGTCCAGCCCGGCCGAGGGCTCGTCGCAGAACAACAGCCGGGGGTCCATCACGATGGCGCGGGCCAGCGCCGCGCGTTTGATCATGCCGCCCGACAACTCGGCCGGCATCAGGTGCTCGAAGCCGGCCAGCTCGACCACCTCCATCTTCAGGCGGGCCATGATCTGCATGGTCTTTTCGTCGAGATTGGTGTGCTCGCGCAGCGGCAGCATGATGTTCTCGCCGACGCTCATCGAGCTGAACAGGGCGCCGCCCTGGAAGGCCACGCCCATCTTCTTGCGCAGGTCGAACAGGTCCAGCGGGCCGATCGCGTTGATGTCCTGGCCCAGCAGGCGGACCACGCCCGAGGTCGGCCGCAACAGCCCCAGCAGGTGGTTGAGGAAGGTGCTCTTGCCCGATCCCGATCCACCCATGATGACCATGATCTCGCCCTCGCGGACGTCCAGGCTGACGCCCTTCAGGATCAGGCGGTCGCCGTAATGGGTGACCAGATCGCGCACTTCGATGGGGTTGGGCCGGTCGGGACTCATCGGGTGACGGCGAACACGAAGATCATGTCGGTGACCACGATGGCGCTGATCGCATGCACCACCGAGCGGGTGGTGACCCGGCCGACGCCCTCGGCGCCGCCGCTCACCGAGGCGCCGTTGACCACGCCGACCAGGGTGATCAGCATGGCGAAGATGGCGCTTTTCGACAGGCCGTGGGTCAGGTCGTTGAGCTTGAGCGATTCGAGGCAGCGTTCGGCGTAGACGGCGAGGCTCATCGACAACTCGCCCGAGACGTACAGCCCGGCCCCCAGCAGGGCGACGAAATCGGCCCACAGGGTCAGGGCCGGCACCATCACCAGCATGGCCAAGAGGGCCGGCACGACCAGGAAGCGCACCGGATTGATGCCCATGACGCGCAGCGCGTCGACCTCTTGATTGATGTGCATGGTGCCCAGCCGGGCGGCCAGCGCCGAGCCCGAGCGGCCGGCCACCAGAATGCCGGTGATCAGCGGCGCGAACTCGCGCACCACCGAAAGGGCGATGCCGGTGGTGACCCGCGACTCGGCGCCGAACGGGCGCAGCGAATAGATTCCCTGGATGGCCAGCATCACGCCGATCGTGCCGGCCAGCACCGTGACGATGGGCAGGGCGCGGATGCCGATCTCCATCGCCTGATCGAAGATGGCGGGCAGTCGCACCGGCTGGCGGCGGGCGCGGCCCAGCACCAGCCAGAACAGGCTTTCGCCCAGCAGCGAGGCGCCGAAGCCGATCTCGGCGATGCCGCGCGCGGTGGCGCGGCCGACCCGTTCCAGCAGGTTGGGCGAAGCGCTCACGCCTTGCCGCCTCCCAGCTTGGCCAGGGCCTCGTCCAGGCTGACGTAAATGGCGAACACCCGGTCCAGCCGCGCCAATCGCAGCACGCGCAGGGCGGCCGGCGACACGCCGGCCAGGGCGAAGGCCAGGCCGGACTTGCGGGCGGTCTGGAAGGCCTCGACCAGACTGGCCACGCCCGAGCTGTCGATGTAGCTGACCCGCGACATGTCGACCACCACGGTGCGGCCGGCGCCCAGCAGTTCCAGCAGGCCCTTGCGCACCTTGGGCGAATGCTGAAGATCGACGTCGCCGTCGAGGGCGAGCACGGCGACGCCGCCCTTGTCGCTGATTTCCATGGTCATCGCCGGCCTCTCGATCGTCTTGGTCATTTGCAGCAGATTGCCGGCCCCTTCGGGCGGCGGCAGGAACGAGCATTCGTCCATGATCTCACGGATGAAATGGGTGCCCAACCCGCCCGGTCGCACCTCGTCCAAAGGCCGCGGCCGCACCGTGCTGGCGTCTACCGGCTGGGCGAAATCCAGCAGGCGGACCACCAGACGTCCGCCATCGCACAGCATGGTCAGCACCACCTCGCCGCCACCCCCGCGATAGGCGTGGCGAATGATGTTTTGGCACGCCTCGTCGACCGCCAGCACCACGTCGCGCGCGCAGTCCTCGCCGCAACCGGCCGCCAGCGCGGTTTCCGACACCGCGTCGCGCACCGACTTCAAGGCGGCGGGGTCGGCGGCGAAGCGCTTTTCCAAAAGCGGCGTCATCGGCGCCCCTCGATCACCAGCAGGGTCGCGTCGTCGTGCGGGTTGCCGCGTCCGGCGGCGCTTTCGACCATCGCCGCGGCTTGGGCCGAGGGGGGCAGCGCGGCCGTCGCGGCGATCAGCCGGCGCACGCCATGGGCGCCCAGCATGCCGCCGCCGCTCGGCGCCTCGGTCAGGCCATCGGTGAACAGATAGAGCCGGGCGCCATCCAGCGCCACCTCGCTCTCGGGCATGTCGGGCGGAACCAGTTCGGCGGCGATGCCCAACGGCGGAACGCCGGCCGGGAATTCCTCGTATTCGATCCCCCGGCACAGCAGGGCGGGCTCGTGTCCGGCATTGGCCAGCACCGCCCGGCCGCTGGCGCGATCCAGCAGCCCGGCGATCATCGTGACGAAGCGCCCGCCGTCGCCGGTCTCGCACAGCTCGCCGTTGATGCGCGACAACAAGGCGCCGGGGCGGCCGCCGTCCTTGGCGAGGCAGCGGAACAGGCTGGCCGTCTTGACCATCAACAGGGCGGCGTCGATGCCCTTGCCCGACACGTCGCCGATGCAGAAGGCCAGGCGGTCGCCCGGCAGCTCGACGAAATCGAAGAAGTCGCCCGACACGCCGCGCGCCGCGCGGTTGACGCCCGCCGCGGTGGCTTCGGGGCCCTGGGGCACCGGCAGCATGCCGCGCTGGATGTGCGCGGCCAGTTCCAGTTCGCGGCGCACCCGCTCCTGCTCGACCATCGCGGCGGCCATCCGGGCGTTCAGCAGGGCCAGCGCCGCCGAGGCGGACAGCGCCTGCAACAGGCCCTGGTCGGCCGCGTTGAACAGCCCGCCGCCGCGCTTGTTGATCAGCTCGATGGCGCCCAGCCGGGTGCCGGCCACGCTCATCGGCGCGCACAGCACCGAGCGGGTGGTGAAGCCGGTGTCGCGGTCGACGGTGTCGTGGAAATCGGGGTCGCGGGCCGCGTCGCGCACCATGCGGGCGCGATCCTCGGCCACCGTGCGCCCGACGATGCCGCCGCCCATCGGCACCGCCAAGCCGGTGATGTCGACCGGACCCAGGCACGCCGAGCACACCAGCCCGCCCGCCGCCTCGTCGACCAGGAACAACGACGCCGCCTCGGCGCCGACCCAGTCGGCGATGCGTCGCAAGCCATGCGCCAGCGTCGCGTGCACATCATGCGACGCCGCGAAATCGCCGGCCATCTCGGCGACGAGTTCAAGCGGCTCGGCCGCGGTGACGGCGGTGATGGTCATCATGGCCCATCATGCCCGCTCGCGACGAAAGGGTAAAGAAGGGTCGCGACTTCGCGGCTTTTCCGGAGTCGGGTTTGAGGGTATGTTCGCCGGGAGAGGGAAAGGACAGACCGCTCGTATGGGAAATCCGGATTGCAAGACCTGCGTGAAAAAGGCCGCTTGGATCGACCTGGGAGGAACGCTGGCCCAGGCGGCGTTCCGTAGCCTGCTGGGCCTTTTGTCGGGCAGCATGGGTATGGCCGCGCAGGGTCTATATTCCATGGGCGACGCCATCACCAAGGGCCTGATCCTGGCCAGCATTCGGATTTCCAAGATCCCTCCGAGCAAGACCTTTCCGTTCGGGGCGGGAAAAATCTTGTTCATCACCTCCCTCGTCATCGGAATGTTCCTTATCGGGACCGGCGTCTATCTGGCCAGCACCAGCTTCAACGAACCAAAGAACGTCGAGACGACAAGTTCACTGTTCGCCATCGCCGGCGTCATCGTCTCGGCGGGCTT
>JADFZP010000156.1 GCA_015232485.1 Alphaproteobacteria bacterium | reverse complement strand
GGCGTGGTCCACCCTGGCCCGCCTGGACGAGGTGGTGGTGGCGCCCGGCCTGCTGGTCGCCGAGCGCGACGGCGAGATGGGCGAGGGCGTGGCGCGGGGCGCTCCGCTGGAGCTTGAGGGCGAGCCCTCGGCCACGCCGGTCGTCGAACTGCGCCTGCCCTTCGCCGAGCGCGGCCGGGTGTGGGCCGGACAGGCGGCCATGGTGAGGATCGCGGGTGGCCCCGGCGTCTCGGGATGGGTCGAGTGGATCGCCCCCGGAGTCGTCGCCGGCCCCGATGGGCAGGCTTATATTCCCGTTCTGGTGCGACTCGGTCCCGGCGCCCCTCCGCTCACCCCCGGCCTGCCGGCGCTCGTCCATCTGAAGACCGGCGATCGCACCGTGCTCGACCATCTGCTCGAGCCGGTGCTGAGATCCGGCCGCGAGGCGTTCCGCGGGTCCTGACCGGCCCAGGCAAGGCATTGACGATTAACGGTTCTTTTCCATATATTGGATGAACTGGAGCCATAGGTCGAAAAGTGCGGATCATCGGTAAGCGCCCGTTCGAGAATCTTGGCCTCCGTCCGCCGACGGCGGCTGAAATCGCGTGGTCGATCGACGCCGCCAATCATGCGCCCCGCTCCGTCCCCAAGGGGGTCTATCGCTACCGGTCCCACCGAGATGCCGATATCGACATGGAGAGGTGGAGAACCGATGGAATGGTTGAGCGCATTCAAAAGATGGTGGGTCGGAAAGCCTGAAACGGCGACGCTGGTCGACCCCGGCCGAATGTGCCGGCCGGCCACCTGGGAAGACGTCTTGATGGTGACCGGCCTGCTGGAGGCCCATGACGTCCGTTACGCGCTTTGCGGCGGTTACGCCTTGTTCGCCAACGGTCTTGTCCGCCAAACCGGAGACGTTGACGTCCTCGTTGAGAATTCCAAGCGGAATAATGCCCGATGGATCGCGGCGATGGCCGAGATGCCTGATCACGCCGCCGTTGTCCTCGTTGGTGAAGTCGATCCGTTTACCGATGCCGGCCCCTACAGCTATGATGACCAGCCAGGTGTCATCCGTATCGCCGATGTCATCGTGGTTGATATCATGCCAAAGGCATGCGGCTTGACTTATGAGATGCTTCAGGAAAATATCGCTCGCCTTGACATCGACGGTCATGGTGGCCTCAATGTGCTCGATATCTATGGATTGTGGCTTACCAAGCAGGGATGCCGAGACAAGGACAAGGCTGACCGGGTCCAATTGGAGCATGCGCTGACCAGATTGAGGGCTTGGCCCGAGAACCACGAGGCGCGCATGCTTTCGCTGGCGACCATCTTCTCTGAGAGGTCGACGCCGTTCGATTGAACGATTACTCCGCACCCGCGTCACGCACGGGGCCACCTGGATCGATCGGATGATGGGTCACCGACGGCGCTGGCGGTTGCAGTTGCCCTTGTCCTCGACTTGGCTCAATATGGCGGATCGTCGAAAGAGGTAGTCGGCGCTGTTGGGGCAGCAGGGACGGGCATTTCCGCGATGAAGGGGCTTTCGCTCGCGACCGTCGTCGGCTTTTTGGCTGGCGTCTTGCTATTTGTCGGCTCCATCATCATGAGCACCGACAACTACGTCATCTTCATAGACCTGCCCAGCGCGGTGATGGTGCTGGGCGGAACCTTCGCCGCCACCTTCATCGCCTACGAGCCGCGCTATGTCGTGCTGGCGCTCAGGATCATGTCGACCATCGTGTTCACCCACAAGGTCGGCCGGGGTCTGCTGACCAACGAGGTCGGGCGGGTCATCCGCTGGGGCTATCTGGTGCAGCGCGGCGGCATGCCGGCGCTCGAGGCGGACGCCAAGAAGGTGCGCGAGGGCGACCGCTTCATGTCGTTCGGCCTCGATCTGGTGATCAGCGGCTATACCGGCCAGGAAGTCCGCGAAATCATGGCGAACACCGTGGAAACCACCTTCCAGCGCACCTCGGTGCCCGCCGACATTCTGAAGAACATGGCCGCCACCGCGCCGGCCTTCGGCATGATCGGCACGCTGGTGGGTCTGGTCATCATGCTCGACAGCATGGGCACCGATCCGTCCAAGCTGGGCCCCGGCATGGCGGTGGCCCTGATCACCACGTTGTACGGCGTGCTGCTGGCGCGCATGGTCTTCCTGCCGGCGGCGAGCAAGATCCAGCAGCGCGAGGAGATCGTGCGCTTCCGCAATTATCTGGTCGCCGAGGGATTGGCCCTGTTGGCCGAGCGCAAAAGCCCGCGCTACATCCAAGACCGTATGAACAGTTTCCTAGATCCGTCGATCCACTTCGACATCGACAAGCAAATGAAGCAGAAATAGCCATGGCCATCGGCGGCGGCGGCGGCAAATTCCAGAAAAAGGACAATCCTCCCGACGAGGATTGGATCATGACCTATGCCGACATGGTCAGCCTGCTTCTCGCCTTCTTCATCATGCTGGCCGCCATCTCGAAGGTCGACCCGGTGCTGTTCGAGCAGGTCCGCAAGGGCGTCGCCAAGGACATCGGCCGCCGCGAGGTTCTGCAACCGCTTGAAATGCTGAAGGTGCAGCTCAAGGAGACGGTGCAGCAGATGGGGCTGGACGGCGCCATCGGGGTGGGCAACGACGACCGCGGCGTGACCATCGAATTTCCCACCACCAACTTCTTCGCCCCCGGTCAGGCCACCTTGACGCCCGCCGCGATGGGCGCCCTGCAACGCATCGCGGTGACGGTCGCCGACCCGGCCTTCCACGGCTTCGAGATCGAGGTCCAGGGGCACACCGACGACACCCCGATCAACACGCCGCAATTCCCCTCGAACTGGGAATTGTCGGCCGCCCGCGCCTCGGCCGCCGTCCGCATGTTCATCACCGCCGGCATCGAGCCGCCGCGTCTGAAATCGGTGGGCCTCGCCGAGGTGGCGCCCAAGGTGCCGAACCGCGACATGAACGGCAATCCGATGCCGACCAACCAGTCGATCAACCGGCGGATCCTGGTCAGCGTCCACCCGCGGTGACGGCGGCGGTAATCACGCCAGCGTCAGCTCCATGTTGTCGCGGCCAACGATGACGCCCGACCAGACCCGGCGCGCCTCGTCCTCGAGGCGTTCCATGAAGGCGTCGTCGTGGTCGGGTTCGTGGTGGAACACCACCATGCGCCCGACATTGGCGGCGCGGCACAGGCGGACGCCCTCCTGCCAGGTCGAGTGCCCCCAGCCGACCTTGGCGGGGAACTCGTCGTCGGTGTAGGTGCAGTCGTAGATCACCAGATCGGCGCCCTCGATCAGATCCAGCACGTTCCGATCGGGATGGCCGGGGACGTGTTCGGTGTCGGTGACGTATGCCAGCGACACGCCGCCATGGTCGATGCGGTAGCCGGTGGCCTCGTTGGGATGGCGCAGCGGCGCGGTGCGGACCACGACATCGCCGTAAAGCGTGAAGGTCTCGCCCGCGTGGAAGTCGCTGAAGCTGAGATGGGCCTGCATCGCCCCCAGCGGCACGGGGAACAATGGGTGGGCCATCTGGCTGGCCAGGATCGCCTGAATGCCGCCGCGATCGGACAAGTGACCGGCGCGGATGTCGAAGGAATGCTTGGGCGAAAAGGCCGGAGCGAAGAACGGAAAACCGTTGATGTGATCCCAATGGGTATGGGTCAGAAGAAGCGTCGCCTCGGTGCCGCCGCGGCGAAGGAACTCGTGGCCGAGCGACCGGATGCCGGTTCCAGCGTCGAGAATGACGCAGTGATCGCCCAACGCCAGTTCGATGCAACTGGTGTTGCCGCCATAGACGACGTGATTGGGCGACGGGCAGGCGATGCTGCCGCGCACGCCCCAGAACTTGACCTTGAAGCCCATTCTCCGCTCCCTGTGCCTTGACCCAATATAAGGCCACTCAGGGATGAATCGCCACCTCGCCGCGCCCGGCGAACAAATCGATCACCGGCACGCCGGGCGCCGGGCGATGCGGTACGGCCTTGGCCTTCCGGCATCGGGGCCTTCCAAACCAAAGTCGGCGAAGAGAACGATCATGGCGCGGCCTCCGTTCACGCAAAAACCCAATGCAGCGGCCACTTTCGACAGGGTTGAGGCGACGGAACTTGTGGAAGAAGCACAATGGAGGTATCGTGACACTCGACGAAGACGGCTCCGTTGCTCACCTTGAACCTCTCCCTCATGGGCATACGGACGCGGAGCGCCCGATGAAAGATTGCGAAGAGCGCCATATTGAATCACCGGACGCGCCGCGGACCGGCCTAGCCTCATTCGCGTTCACCGCGATGCTGAGCGGCCCCGCCGCCGCCGCCGTCGGTCTGCTCAATCCCCAATCCGCCGTCGCCTGGGCCTGCGTGCTGGCCGGCGGAACGATCCTGCATCTGCTGGTGAACCGCCTGCGCGACGACCAGGATGGCCCCATCGGCCTGGACCATCTGCCCGATATGGTCTTCGTCCTGGACGGCGAGGGATGCCTTGATTCTTGGAACAAGGCGGCCGGCGAAATGACCGGCTTCTTCTCGTCCTGGAAGGGCGAGCCGATCGTCGACGCCATTCCGAACGCCGATCGCGCGATGTTCTCGCGCAGTCTCGCCGCGATGCTCGCCGGCCATGCGACCCGCTTCGAGTGCCGCCTGCGCAGTGCCGACGGGACCACCCGCCCCTGCCTGTTCGACGGAGCCCCGCGACGCGGCGCCAACGGCGCGGTGCGCCACGTCGTGCTGTCGGTCGTCGACATCACGGCGCTTTACGACACCCGGCGCACGCTCGAGGACGAGGAGCGGCGTTTCCGTTACATGGTCGAGATGGCGCCCCACCTGATCGCCGTGGTGGCCGGTGACGACATCGACTACATCAACGCGGCCGGCGCGCGGATGCTGGGCCACCAGGACCCCGCCGCCCTGCTCGGCGCCTCGTGGAAGGCCTTGCGGACGACGCGCGACGGCAACCAGTGCGACCATTTGCGACGTCGCGACGGCGTACTGGTCGACGTGGACATCTCATCGGTGCCGATCTTGATGGCCGGGCGTACCGGCACCCTGGTCGAGGCGCGCGACGTCACCGAAATCAATCGCGCCAACATGGCCCTGCGCGAAAGCCAGCAGCGCCTGCAAGGCATCATGAACACCGTGGCCGACGCGCTGATCACCTGCGATGGGAACGGTCAGGTGCAGTCCTTCAACAGCGCCGCCGAACGCCTGTTCGGCATCGCCGCGATGGAGGCGATGGGCCAGCCGATCGGCATGCTGATCGAGGAGAACGTGCCCGACCAGCGCGTGCCGACCGGCATCGAGCGGGTGCGCGAGGCCACCGGCCGGCGCCGCGACGGCAGCGTCTTCCCGATCGAGTTGGCGAGCGGCGAATTGCGCCTCGAGGATCAGTCGCTGAACATCCTGGCGGTGCGCGACCTGACCGACCGCAAGCGCGCCGAGCGCCGTCTGCTGGTCGCCGAGAAGGTGCTGGAATCGACCTCGGAAGGCGTGATGGTCACCGATCCCGGCGGGACCATCCTGTGGGTCAACACGGCCTTCTGCACCATCTCGGGCTATGCCCGCGACGAGGTGCTGGGACAAAACGCCGGCATGCTGAAATCGGGTTTCCAGGACGCCGCCTTCTATGCCGCGATGTGGCGGCAGATCGAGCGCGGCGGCTTCTGGGCGGGCGAGATCTGGAACCGCCGCAAGACCGGCGAGGTCTTTCCCGAATGGCTGTCGATCAAGGCGGTCTACGACGGCGGCAAGATCACCCGCTATGTCGGCATCTTCAGCGACATCAGCAAACACAAGCGGGCCGAGGAGACGATCCGTCACCTCACCTACTACGACGCCGTCACCCGCCTTCCCAACCGCTATCTGTTCCAGGACCGCGTCGCCCAGTCGGTCGACCGCGCCGCCCGCCGCAGCCGCATCGTGGCGCTGGTGCTGGTCAGCCTGGACCGCTTCAAGACGGTCAACGAGACCCTGGGCCATCAGGTCGGCGACGCCCTGCTGCGCGAGGTGGCGGCGCGGATCACCAGCGCGGTGCGCAACGACGACACCGTCGCCCGAATGCGCGGCGACACCTTCTGCTGCGTGCTGAGCGACCTTGAGCAGACCAACGACGCCAATCCGATCATCGCGCGCCTGCTGGACTGCTTCACCTCGTCCTTCGTGCTAAGCGGGCACGAGCTGTTCGTCACGTCGAGCATCGGCATCAGCGTCTTCCCGCATGACGGGGCCAGTGTCGACGATCTGCTGCAAAAGGCCGAGACGGCCATGAACCGCAGCAAGGACAAGGCCGAGAACACCTATCATTTCTACACGCCCGAAATGAACGCCAACACCATCGAGCAGCTTCGCCTCGAGACGGATCTGCGCAAGGCGATCGGGCGCAACGACTTCGTGCTGTACTACCAACCCAAGGTCGAGACCGACACCGGCCGGGTGGTGGGAGCCGAGGCGCTGATCCGCTGGATGCATCCCGAGATGGGCATGGTGCCACCGGGGCGCTTCATCCCGATCGCCGAGGACACCGGCCTGATCATCCCGATCGGCGAATGGGCCTTGCGCAACGCCTGCGAACAGATACGCCACTGGCAGCGTTCCGGTCTGGTTCCCGTGCCGATCGCGGTCAACCTGTCGGCCCACCAGTTCCGCCAGCCGGATCTGGTCGAAATGGTGGTGCGCGTGCTGGAGGAGACCGGCGTCGCCCCCAGCCTGCTGGAACTGGAACTGACCGAAAGCGCGGTGATGCAGAACGCCGAGCTGACCGTGACGACCCTGATGCGCCTGCACGAGCATGGCATCGGCCTGTCGATCGACGATTTCGGCACCGGCTATTCGTCGCTCAGCTACCTCAAGCGCTTCCCGATCGACAAGCTGAAGATCGACCGCTCGTTCGTGCAGGATCTGGGCACCAACGCCGCCGGCGAGGAAATCGTCACCGCCATCGTCGCCATGGCCCGCAGCCTGAACCTGCGCGTGGTCGCCGAGGGCGTCGAGACCGAAGTTCAGCTCAGGCTGCTGCGCCAGCTCAAATGCGAGGAAGTCCAGGGCTACTATTTCAGCCGCCCCGTCCCCGCCGAACGCTTCGAGGAAGTCCTCAAAGCGGGCATCGTCCAGGGGCGCGAGGCGGCGTAAAGCTTCATTTCTCATCGTCATTTCCGCGAGCCAAATTTCCCGTTCGTCATGGCCGGACTTGATCCGGCCATCTCGTGGGATGCCCGTGTCGAGCACGGGCATGACGGCCGCTGGTTTTCCCGTTCGTCATGGCCGGACTTGATCCGGCCATCTCGTGGGATGCCCGTGTCGAGCACGGGCATGACGGCCGCTGGTTTTCCCGTTCGTCATGGCCGGACTTGATCCGGCCATCTCGTGGGATGCCCGTGTCGAGCACGGACATGACGGCCGCTGGTTTTCCCGTTCGTCATGGCCGGACTTGATCC
>JADFZP010000155.1 GCA_015232485.1 Alphaproteobacteria bacterium | reverse complement strand
GCAAAAGGTTCAACGCCGCGAAGGGGCCAGTGAGGCGAGTCAAGCGAATGGCTCGCCGGTTACTTCTTCCAACCCATCGCGCCTGTCGGCACCTTGGCGTTGCCGGCCTCGCGCAGGCGGGCGCGATAGTCGGCGATGGCGCGCTGGCGCTTGTCCTCCTCGCCGTCCTCGATCGATTTGACGGCGGCGACGCCGTCTTGGGCGAGAAAGCGCATCAGATAGGGAATCTTGCGGTTCCGCTCGTCGTCGTTGGTGCCCTTGTTGTGGGTGAACTTCATCAGGAAGCTGATCGACAGCTTGGGCAGCGTGAAATAGCAAAGCAGCGCCAGGAATTCGCTCAGGCGGTCGGGAAAGTCGTCGAAGCACTTGAGCAGCGAGTCGCGCAACGCCCCGTCGCGCGCCTTTTCCTGGTAGATCCGCTGGTCCATCTCCTGCTCGTAGGTCTGGCGCAGCTTGGTCCAGGCGTTCTCCATGTCGACGCGGTCGAAATCGGTGAGCAGGGCGCGGAACAGTTCGATCTGCTCGTTCTTGACCGAGGGGATGTCATAGTCCGGGCTGGCCAGCACCTCGCGCATGTCGACCAGTTCGGGTTTGCGCACCCACACCTCGCGGCGCATTTGGGTCTTGGGATCGCGGCGCCATTCGCGGACCAGCTTGTAGTTTTCCCAGGCGGCGTCCCACAATTTGTTCAGGCGGTCGAGCTTGCCCTCTTCTTCGAGTATCTCCCAGAACGCGGCGGTGTCCACGGCGCGCCAGTCTCGCCCGCCCTCAAGAACCTGCATCGAGCGGCTGGATGTCATCAATGGAATGATGAAGCGCCGCACCACCTCCTTGAACCGCGCCGGGAAATCCGGCGACAGCAGGAAGGGCCGTCGCATCTCGCGGATCAGATCGGGATTGGCGCGGTGGAAGAAGGTGGCGACCGTGTCGATCCGCCAGCAGATCGCCTCGATCAGCAGTTCGGAGAACGAGTCGCAGATCTTGGCCTCGGGTGGCGGCACCCCCTTGATCGCCGTGGGACCCAGCGGCTGCTCGATCTCGGGGATCTCGGTCGCCTCGCGGCTGGCCGCCAGGGTGTCCTCTTCCGTCCCCGAGGCGTCCGCTTCGGGCAGCGGCGGCGCGACGTGCGGATGATTGGTGATGACCAGCAGGACGACCTGCTTCACGAAATGCTTGAGCGACGCCGCCACGGCCTCGCTGGCCATGCCATTGCGGGCCTGGAGTTGGAAGAACTCGCGGACCTTGCCCTGCATCTTGTCGCGATAGGCGTGATCGTCGACGCGCCGCAGAAGGTCACCCAGCATCGTGCCGGTGACTTGGGCCAGCGCGGAAACGTCCCGCGCGCGGTCGACCAGTTGGCAGCACTCGGCATAAAGCCGCGCCTGCGCCGGAGACAAAGCTCCTCCCGCCATCGCTCCACTTTCGATCCAGCCCTCCTCCAGCGAGGGCACCATGGCGACTTTTCGACGCCTTGGCGACAAGCCTAGCACCTCCTGCGGCCGGATCAAGCCTTGGCGGTGGGAATGCTTGAGATGCAAGGCCCTTTTGCCTCAAAATATCGGCGCCATGAACGCGCGCCGCGCTTTGCCCTTTCTGTCGATCGCCCTGCTCGCTTCGACCGCCCAGGCCGCCGAGCCCGGCCGCTACGTTCTCGCCTTGTCGTGGCAGCCCGCCTTTTGCGAGACGGCGCCCGACCGGCCGGAGTGCCGCGGCGCGGAACCCGCCGCGCTGGTCCTGCACGGGTTATGGTTCGACGGCGCCGACGCTTGGTGCCGCGCCCCCGAGGCGACCCGCAAGGCGTTGAACGAGCGGCCGATGTGTCGTCTCGACGCGGTGCCGCTGCCCCCTTCCCTGCGCCGCGAGCTTGATGCGGCGATGCCGGGCGGCCGCTCGTGCCTTGATCGTCGCGAGTGGTGGAAACACGGCGTCTGCTCGCACGAATCGGCTGAATCCTACTACCGCGATTCGCTCGCCCTGCTGGGCCGGCTGGCCGAGGGCGCCTTAGCCCGCCTGCTCGCCGCCCGTGCCGGCGCGGCGGCATCCTCGGCCGAATTGTGCGAAGCCCTGGCCGCCGATCTGGGCGACGGCTTCCGCCGCGCCGTGCGCTTGGTGGCAAGCAAGGTCGAGGGGCGCCGCCTGCTTTCCGAGATCCGCATCACCCTCGACGCCCCCGATGGCGTGTTGGCGCTCGACGCGGCGCGGCTGGGCGCGGCGCGCGGCCGTCCACCGTCTTGCGATCCGCGCGACGTCTACGCGGTGGATGCGGTGGGGCGGTCGAGGTGATAGGCTCGGCGACCCCGCGCTTGGCCAGAAGGACCACACCGCAATGCCTATCGCCGACTCCATGGCCATCGGCCCCTTCACCCTCGACGTCGTGGTGACCGATCCGCCCTGGTTCGAAAACTGCTACATCCTGCGCCACACCGCGAGCGGCGCCCAGGCGGTGTTCGACCCCGGCTCGTCGCCCGAGCGGATCGCCGCCAAGCTGCAAGCCGGCGGCGGCGCGCTGGACGCGATCTATCTCACCCACGGCCATCCCGACCATCTCGGCGCGGTCGCCGCGCTGCAGGCCCGCTTCGGCGTGGCGTGCCATGCCCATCGCGACGAGCGGTCGCTGGTCGAAGGCGCCGCCGCGTTGTCGATGGCGCTCGCCGGCATTCCCGTCGAGCCGCCCACCGGCTGCGAGTGGTTCGAAAACGACGCCAGCTTCTCGCTGGGGGGCGAAGCCTTCTCGGTGTTTCCCACGCCCGGCCACACGCCGGGCGGCGTGTGCTTCGTCTTTCCCGGTTTCGCGCTGACCGGCGACACCTTGTTCCAGGGTGGGATCGGGCGCTCGGACCTGCCGGGCGGCGACCCGCGCAAATTGGACGACTCGATCACCCGCCTGCTCGCCGCGCTGCCCCGCGAGACGCTGCTGTTCAGCGGCCACGGCCCCTATTGGACGATCCGCGAGGCGCGTGCCTGGTGGGGTTGAGGGCGCGCCGGGTGACGGTCGGTCGCAACGGCGCGACCGACGTGCCGATCGCCGGGCTGGGCAGCACGGCGTCGGGCGGCGGAGCGCCACCACGCAACCCGCGATGACGATGCCGGGCGTCGGCGTCGCCGGCCATGGCCAAGGTCACGGCCAAGGCGAGCGCGATGGCCGCGATCCGGCTCATGCCGGCGGCGAGCCTTCCTTCATGTCCTTGCGCAGGGCGTCGCGGAACTCGGGAGTGTCCTCGTAACCATTCACCGCGCGGCCGTGCTGGACGACCGCCTCGACCAATTCCTCTTCGCTGTCGGCCGACAGCGCCACGGTGCATTTGATGTCGCCCGGGTAATCGCGGCAGTCGATGAATTTGCGAGCCATTTTCCACCTCCGTCGATGTCCTCATTCCGAGTTGTGCGCGTCGCCGGCGGCGGCAAGTCCCCTCCCCCGGCGGAGGGATATCACTTGCCGCCGGCCCGCCGCCTTCCCAGCCTGAAGGCATGACCGCGCTCGTCTTGCTGCGCCACGGCCAAAGCGTTTGGAACCGCGACGGCCTGTTCACCGGCTGGGCCGATGTCGACCTGTCGGAACAGGGGGTCGACGAGGCGCGGCGGGCCGGCCGCCTGCTCGCCGCCGAGGGGCTGGAATTCGACGTCTGCCACAGCTCGGTGCTGAAGCGGGCGATCCGCACCGCCCATCTGGTCCTCGAGGAAATGGACCAGTCGTGGATTCCCGAGCACAAAAGCTGGCGCCTCAACGAGCGCCATTACGGCGCCCTGCAAGGTCTCGACAAGCGCGAAGTGGCCGAGCGGGCCGGCGCCGCCAAGGTGCGGCTGTGGCGGCGAAGCTGGGATGTGCCGCCGCCACCTTTGCCGGCCGGCGATCCGCGCGATCCCCGCGACGACCGCCGCTATGCCGACCTGCCCGACATCCCGCGCGGCGAAAGCCTCAAGGACACCGTGGCGCGGGTGCTGCCCTATTGGGAGAACGAGATCGCGCCCAGCTTGCGGGCCGGCGCGCGGGTGCTGATCGCCGCGCATGGCAACTCGCTGCGCGGCTTGGTCAAGCATCTCGAAGACATCTCCGATCAGGATATCGCCGGCCTGGAGATTCCCACCGGCGTGCCGCTGCTCTATGACCTTGATCGCGGTCTGCGGCCATTGCGGCGGCCCACCCTGGCCATATTCGACGCCCCCTCGCCGGAGGGCGGGCGTGGTCGGGATGCCCCCACCGGCCGTCGTGGCTAAGCCCGATGCCCTGTAAGCTATGCACCCGTCCAACTGCGCAAAGGGCTCGGACGTCGTAATCTCTTGGCGGACGACGAAGCCAACGCTCCGGCCGCGCCGCCATGGGTGGGTCGGGCCTCAACCACTTGGAGTTGCCACATGACGAGCATTTCCGGTTTGCGCACCGTTTCCCGGACCCTGGCGGTGGTGGGCCTGACCGCCCTGCTTCCCGCCTGCGGTGGGATGATGGGCGGCGGCGACACCGCCGCCGCCACCACGCAGAGCGACATCGCCGCCCTGCGCTCGGAAGTCGCCCAGACCAACCAGATGGCCCAGCAGGCCCTGGCCCAGGCGCAGCAGGCCCAGCAGACCGCCCGCGCCGCGGCGGCCGCCGCCGACACCGCCAACCAGCAGGCCGACATGCGCTTCCAGAGGACCCTGCGGAAGTGAGTTTTTCCGTTTCCAAGGCGGCGGCCCGGGCGTTCCGGGCCGCCGCCCTCGTTTTCCCGCTGGCCTGTACGCCGCTCGCCGAAGCCCGCGCCGACGACGTGCTGGGGCAGTTGCGTATCCAGCCGGCGGGCGAAAACCAACCGCTGGCCGACATCGCCCTGGCCAATGGACTGGGCTTCGTCGAGATGGCCGCCGCCAATCCGGGGTTCGATCCCTGGGCGGTTCCGCCCGGCTGGCCGCTGGTCCTGCCCGCCGCGCACATCCTGCCGGCCGCCGAGCGCAAGGGCATCGTGATCAATGTCGGCGACATGCGGCTTTACTGGTTCCGCCCCGACGGCACGGTGGCGAGCTTCGCCATCGGCATCGGCATCGAGGGCGCCGAGACGCCGCTTGGCGCCACCAAGGTGGTGGCCAAGGCCCACCGGCCGACCTGGTGGGTTCCCCCCTCGATCCGCCGCGAGCGCCCCGAACTGCCCGCCTCGGTCCCGCCCGGCCCCGACAATCCGCTGGGCGAGCACGCCTTGCGGCTGGGCTGGACCAGCTATCTGATCCACGGCACCAACCAGCCCTACGGCATCGGCCGGCGGACCAGCCACGGCTGCATCCGCATGTATCCCGAAGACGTCGCCCGCCTGCACGCCGAGGTGCCGGTCGGCACCCGCGTCACCGTGGTCGACCAGCCGATCAAGCTGGGCTGGCTGAAGGGCGAACTGTATCTCGAAGCGCATCCCACCAAGCACCAAGCCGACCAGATCGAGGAAACCGGCCGCATGACGCCCTTGCGCACCCAGGGCGTGGTGCGCCTGGTCGCCGACGCCCTGAACGGCCGCCCGACCGCCATCGACTGGGACTTGGTGGCCCAAGCCCTGGACGAACGCACCGGCCTGCCGGTGCGGATAACCCTCGATCCAACGCCGCCGCCGATCGAAGAGGCGGAGGGTTGAACATCTCCCACCCAAAAGTTGTGGCAGAACCGCTCGTCAAGGTCTGGCGGCCGGGCGCGGGCTGCCTTATATAGGGCCGCCATGAAACACGCCCCCCGCATTGGACTCGTCAGTCTGGGCTGCCCCAAGGCCCTGGTCGACTCGGAACGCATCCTCACCCGGCTTCGCGCCGAGGGTTATGAGATATCGCCCAGCTATGACGGGGCCGATGCGGTGATCGTCAACACCTGCGGCTTTCTCGACAGCGCGCGGGCCGAATCGCTCGAGGCGATCGGCGAGGCGCTGGCCGCCAATGGCCGGGTGATCGTCACCGGCTGCATGGGCGGCAACGAGCGGGACATCCGCGAGGTTCATCCCGGCGTGCTGGCGGTCACCGGGCCGCATCAATACGAGGCGGTGGTCCAGGCCGTCCATCAGGCGGTGCCGCCGATCCCCAATCCGTTCGTCGATCTGGTTCCGCCCGAGGGAATCAAGCTGACGCCGCGCCACTACGCCTATCTGAAAATCTCCGAGGGCTGCGACCACCGCTGCTCGTTCTGCATCATCCCCAGCCTGCGCGGCGATCTGGTCAGCCGCCCGGCCGGCGAGATTCTGGCCGAGGCCGAACGGCTGGCCGAGGCCGGCGTCAAGGAGCTGCTGGTGGTCTCGCAAGACACCGGCGCCTACGGCCTGGACCTGCGCCACGCCGAAAGCCCCTGGCGCGACCGCATGGTGCGGGCGCGGCTGGGCGATCTGGCCGCCGGGCTGGGCGAGTTGGGCATGTGGGTGCGGCTGCACTACGTCTATCCCTATCCCCATGTCGACGAGGTCATCCCCCTGATGGCCGAGGGCAAGCTGCTGCCCTATCTCGACATCCCCTTCCAGCACGCCAGCCCGAAGGTGCTGAAGGCGATGCGCCGCCCCGCCGACCACGAGCGGGTGCTCGAGCGCATCCGCCGCTGGCGCGCCGACTGCCCCGACTTGACCATCCGCTCGACCTTCATCGTCGGCTTCCCCGGCGAGACCGAGGCGGACTTCGAATTCCTGCTGGACTGGCTGGAGGAGGCGCAACTCGACCGGGTCGGCGCCTTCAAATACGAGGCGGTGGACGGCGCCGCCGCCAACGCCCTGCCCGGCGCGGTCGACGAGGAGGAGAAGTGCTTCCGCCTCGAACGCCTGATGGAGACCCAGCGGGCGATCAGCGAAACGCGCATGCGACGCCATGTCGGCCAGGTGATCGAGGCGATCGTCGACGAGGTCGACGAGGACGGCGCCATCGCCCGCTCGAAGGGCGACGCCCCCGAGATCGACGGCCAGGTCTTCATCGACGACGGCGAGGACCTGTCGCCCGGCGACATCGTCCGCGTGGCCATCGACGAGGCCGAGGATTACGACCTGTGGGGCGTGCTGGCGCGCTGACCGCTCTTGCCAGCGGCCCCGTCCGGCCCTAGCTTCGTCTGGTCATGGCGATCGAACTCACCCAATCACGACGGCGCGCCGTCGCCGCGCTGGCGGGATCGATGATGATCGCCGCCGGCCTGTGGGTATCTCTCGACCCCGCATTGGCGCCGCCGATCGAGAATGGCGAAGACAAGTACATCCACGTCGCCGCCTACGCCCTGCTCGCCGCCGCGTGGGCCGAGGCGCTGCCCGCCCGCCTGCGCTGGCTGGTCGTTCCGGCGATAGCCGCCCTGGGCGGCGGGATCGAGCTGTTGCAGGGCACGATCCCCGGCCGCATCGCCTCGCCGCTCGACGCCGCGTCGAACGGCGTGGGCGCGGCGCTGGGAGTTTTGGCGCACCGCCTGCTGGGGCGGCGCGGCCAGGGGGCCAGCCGCTAGGCCA
>JADFZP010000154.1 GCA_015232485.1 Alphaproteobacteria bacterium | reverse complement strand
CCTGGAGGCAAGGGGTCCGATTTCCCACATTGGCGGGATGCTTCCATTCGACATCACCATTTGCGCCGAGGCCGAGGTCTGCGATCTCGCCGAGGGGCACACCCATATCCTCTCGATCACCGATCCCGGCTTCCGCGCGGTCATCCCGCGCCGAATCCCCGAGGAACGGGTGCTCAGGCTGGCCTTTCACGACATGGACGGGCCGCCGCCGCCCGACGACCCCATTCACCGGGCGCTCGCGGCGGCGGGCCGCGCCGTGGTGCTGCCGGGGGCCATTCATGTGGGCCACATCCTGGCCTTCGGCCGCGATCTGCCGCCCGGCGGACGGGTGCTGGTCCATTGCATGGCCGGCGTCTCGCGCTCGACGGCGGCGGCCTTCATGCTGGGCTGCCAAGCCAGCCCCGGCCGCGAGACGCGGTTGCTCGCCCATATCCGCCGCCTGCGCCCCCAGGCCCAGCCCAACCGCCTGATGGTCACCTTGGCCGACGAGGCGCTGGGCGCCGGCGGCCGCATGGTTGCGGCGCGCGAGTCGCTGTCGCCGCCGTTGCGATAGGGCGCCTACCCCGACAGGGCATCTAAAAAACCTGGGCGCGCCGTCGACATCTGCTGTCCATGGAACGGAAAGACACCGACCGCGGCGAGACCGGCGACAAGATCGGGCATCCCGATCCGGCGGCGGCGCCGCTCGAGACCGACGCCGAGGCCACCGGGACTCCCACCGATCCGCAGGCCGCCGCCGAGTCGGTGTCGCGACAGCGGCGAATCGCGCGGCGGCACCCGCAACCGACCCATTTCGGCCAGCATGTTCAAAGCCGGGGTGGCGTGCCGGCCGGCATCGGTTGGCTGCTGGCCATGGCGGTGCTGGCCGCGGTTTTGATCGGCGTGGCCGCCGGACTGGTCGGACTCGCCGGAATGTGAGGCTCCCGCCAGACGTGCGGGGCTTCCTTCGCCCGCGCTCTCGTGCATAATCCCATCGGGGGCGAAGGGACACTGGCGCGATGGCTAAGTTGCGGGCGGGGGTGGCGTTTCGATTGGCGGCCGCGCTGGTGGCCATCACCGCCTTCACCGTGACCGCGAGCCTGGTTTCCCTCTACACCTTCGGCCGGCTGCGCGAAGATTTCGACGCGGTGGGCGGCGACGCCTTGCGCAATCTGGTGATCGCCTCGCAGTTGGCGCGCGAGAGCGAGGCCATCGTCGCCAACGCCCCGGCGCTGGTGTCGGTCGACAACCAGTTCGCCCGCCAGACGGTGGCGGCGCGCATCGCGGACCAGGTGCGGTCGCTCGACGATCGCATCCAGCGCCTGGAGTCGTCGCATCTTGGCGAGGAGCGCATGGCGCTCTTGCGCGAACACCGCGCCAATCTGGTCGACAACCTGACCAGCCTGGATCACATCGCCGAAGAACGGATCGTCGCCGACGAGGGCATGCTGACATCGTATGGCCGGGCGCGCGGCTTCGCCGCCGAGGTGCGCCATCTGGCCCGCGAACTGGCGGCGGGCGAGAACGACGTCGCCCGCCCGGCGCTGGAATGGTCGATCGCGGCGCAAGAGGCGGTGCTGCTGCTGTCCTCGGCGGTGAACGCCAGGAACGTCGCGGCGATCGCCAAGTTGAAGGAGGAATGCGCCCGCGTTCTGGCCGAGGCGGCGCAATCCCTGAACCAGGTGGGCAAGACCGATGGCGGGCGCCTGGGCCTGCTCGACGCCGAAATCCGCACCTTGGCGTTCGGGCGGTCGGGAATCTTCCAGGCGCGCGGCCGCCAGATCGAATTGATGCAGGCGCAAGCGGGGGCCTTGAACCGTAATCGTCTGTTGTCGTCGCAGTTCGTCGCGGCGGTTTCGACGCTGTTCAACGGCATTCAGAAGGACATCGCCGACAAGGGCGTGTCGCTGCATGACATGCTCAGCATGCGCTCGAACCTGCTGGTCGCCATCGTGGTGTTGTGCATCATCGGCGCGCTCGGCTTCTTCTTCGCGGTCAACCGCGACATCATCCGGCGTCTGCTGGCGCTGAGGGAGGCGATGGCCGCCCATGTCGAGGGCCGCGAGACGGCGATCCCCACCGGCGGCAACGACGAGATCGGCGACATGGCCCGCAGTCTGGGCTTCTTCGTCGAAGCCATCCGCCGCCGCGAGGAGGCGTTGACGGCGGCCAAGGAGGCGGCCGAGGCGGGGGCGCGCTCGAAGACCGAGTTCCTGGCGGTGATGAGCCACGAGATCCGCACCCCGATGAACGGCATCCTGGGCATGACGCGGCTGGTGCTCGACACGCCGCTGGCGCCCGAGCAGCGCGACCATCTCGAGACGGTGCATCAATCGGGCGAGTCGCTGCTGGCCATCCTCGACGACATCCTCGATTTCTCTAAGCTCGAGGCCGGCAAGATCGACTTCGAGCGCGCCCCCTTCGATCTGCGGCGCACCATCGACAGCGTGGCCGGACTGATGATGCCGCGGGCCCGCGAGAAGGGCATCCGGCTCGAAGTTCGCTTGGCGCCCCGGGTGCCCCCGCAAGTGATGGGCGATGTCGGCAGGCTGCGGCAGGTGCTGCTGAACCTGCTGGGCAACGCGGTCAAGTTCACCGACCAGGGCGGCGTTCTGCTGACCGTCGAGCCATCGCCCGCCGAAGGCCCCGATTGGCTGCGCTTTTCCGTGGCCGACACGGGAATCGGCGTGACCGCCGAGGCCAAGGCCCGGCTGTTCCGCTCGTTCAGCCAAGCCGATTCGTCGATCTCGCGGCGGTTTGGCGGCACCGGGCTGGGACTGGTGATCTGCAAGAAGATCCTCGACCAGCAGGGCGGGCGAATCGGCATCGACAGCGTGCCGGGGCGCGGCAGCACCTTCTGGTTCGTTCTGCACCTGCCCGAGGGGCGGGTGGTCGCGGTCACCGAACGGCGCGGCGATCAGCCGGCGGCGCTGCCCCCGCTCAGAATCCTGCTGGCCGAGGACAATCCGGTCAACCAGCGCGTGGCGGTGGCCATCCTCGAGCGACGGGGCCACGCGGTCACGGTGGTCGAGGACGGTTACGCGGCGGTCCAGGCCGCCGCCGGCGGCGGTTTCGACGCGGTGCTGATGGACGTCCAGATGCCCCGAATGGACGGGCTCGAAGCGGCCGGCGCGATCCGCGCCCTGCCCGGCGCCGAAGGCGAGGTGCCGATCATCGCGCTTACCGCCAACGCCCTGTCGGGCGACGCCGAGCGCTGCTTCGCGGCCGGCATGGACGACTATCTGGCCAAGCCGGTCAATCCCGAGGCGCTGTTCGCCGCCCTGGCCCGCCATGTCGCGGCGGGAGAGCCGGCCGTGGCGGTCGCGGCGCCGGCCGATCGCGGCGAGCCCCCGGTTATCGACCGCCGGGCCATCGACTCGTTGGTCCTCGACCTCGGGCCGGCCGACACCGTCGAGGTGGTGCGGCTGTTTTCGACCACGCTCGAGGCCCGCTGCGCCGAGATGCGCGCCGAGACGAACCCCGACGGCCTGGGCCGGCAGGCGCACGATCTCAAATCCAGCTCGGGCAATTTCGGCCTGATGGCGCTGTCGGCGCTCGCCGGAAACATCGAAGCGGCCTGCCGCGAAGGGCGCGGGGACGAGGCAATCGCCCTGGCGGCCCAGCTACCCGCCGCCGGCCGCGCCGCCGCCGACGCCCTGAACGAGCGGCTCCCCGAAACGGCGGGGTGAGGCGCCCCCCTCAGGCGGCGCGCAGGTGTTCGACGACCTTTTGCACCTGGGTGTCCAGGAATTCGGCTTGGCGCGACAGGTCGCCCGCCGCGTCCAGCACTTGGTTCGCGGCTTCGCCGGACTCGGCGGCGGCTTCGTTGACGCTGGCGATGTTGGCCGAGACCTCGTTGGTGCCGGCCGAGGCTTGCTGCACGTTGCGGGCGATCTCCTGGGTGGCGGCGTTCTGCTGTTCGACCGCCGAGGCGATGGCGCCGGCGATCTCGTTGAGGCGCGCCACGGTGCCGGCGATCGAGGCGATGGCCTTGACGGCGTTCTCGCTTTCGCTTTGCACGCCGGCGATCTGCTGGGCGATCTCGTCGGTCGCCTTGGCGGTCTGGTTGGCGAGGTGCTTGACCTCGTTGGCGACCACCGCGAAGCCCTTGCCGGCCTCGCCGGCCCGTGCCGCCTCGATGGTGGCGTTGAGCGCCAGCAGGTTGGTCTGGGCGGCGATGTCGTTGATCAGATTCACCACCTCGCCAATGCGCTGGGCGCTGCCGGCCAGCCCCTTGACCCGGTCGTTGGCGAGGGTCGCCTCCTCGGCGGCGCCGCGCGACACTTGACTGGACTGCGCGACCTGCCGCGCGATCTCGCGGATCGATGAACTGAGTTCCTCGGCCGCCGCCGCGACCGTTTGGACATTGCCGGACGCCTGCTCGGCCGCCGAAGCGACCGCCATGGCGCGGGTGCTGGTCTGGTGCGCGGTGCCGCTCATCGCCTCGGCGGTCGAGCGCATCTGGGTGGCGGCCGCGCTGACCGTGTGGACCACCGAGCCGACCCGCTGCTCCATCTCCTCGGCCAGCCCCATCAGGATGCGGTGGCGCTCTTCACCCGCCCGCGCCTTGATCCGCTCCTGATCGGCGGCGAGGCGATCGACTTCCAGCAGGTTCTCGTGAAACTGGCCAAGCGCCTTGGCGATGACGCCGAACTCGTCGCGGCGATCGGGGGAGAGAAGAAAATCGACATGCGCGGCGCGCCGCGACACCGTCTCGATGTCGGACAGCAGCGAATTCAGGCATTTCTGGATCAGACGGAAAAGATAGACCGCGCCGCCCAGGCCGATCAGGCCACCGCCCACCGCCAGCATGCCCAGCGTCCCAAGGATATCGCGATTGCCGGCCGCGACGCCGGTCGCCTGGTCCTTCATGCCGCCCAGCGACCGCTCGGACCACGCCTGGATCTCCTTGGCCAACTCGTCCAGCGCCTCGCTCATCTTCGCGGCGACCGTGTCGAACTCGCCCATCATGACGTTGCCGCCGGCCGGCCCGTGGTCGATATACGCCTGGGCCATCTTGCGGCCGGTCTGATAATAGGGGTCGAAATCCTTTTCCATCCGAGTCAGCACGGCCGCGACCTGGGGCAGGCCGAGAGCCTTGGCCTGTCCGCGCGCCTCGGCGACGTGGGCCGCGAACTTTTCGGCGTAGGTCTTGGCCTCGTCGAAACCGTCGTTCAGACCATCCAGCCCGCGGGTGGCCGAAATGTCGGTCAGCCATTGCTGCACCTGGATGACGTCGGCTTTGATTTCGGTCGCGGTGATCAAAAGGGGGATGCCGTCGTCGACCAGGGTCACGACGTTTCGATTCATGTCCTCGAGCACCGGCTGCTCGCGCATCAACCCCGCCGCCAGCACCAGCACGACGATGCCGCCGACGCCCAGCATCGCGCCCAAGATGGCCATGATCTTGGCTTTTACGCTCATTTCACCCCCCCCTTGCCCAAGTCGGCTGGAAGGATATTAAACCCTTACTCCAGTGTGGGTAAAAGGAGAAACGACCTATTCGTCGCAACCGGGCCGGAAAATGCGGAAATCGTTGCGACCGGCCGCCTTGACCGCGTACATCGCCGAATCGGCGGTTCGGCACAGGGTGTCGGGGTCCTCGCCGTGCTCGGGGAACAGGCTGATGCCGATGCTGCACCCGATCCGGCACTCATGCGTTCGGAAGGCGATCGGCTCCCTCAGGCTTTCCAGGATTTTGCGCGCGACCACGCCCGCATCCTCGACCGAGGTGATGCTTTCGGCGATCACCACGAATTCGTCGCCGCCCACCCTGGCGACGGTGTCGACTTTACGCAGCGCGTGGTTCAGACGCACGGCAACCGCCTTCAGGACCGCGTCGCCGGCCTCGTGCCCGAGCGTGTCGTTGATCAGCTTGAAGCGGTCCAGATCGACATACATCAAGGCCAGCTTGGCGCCGCTCCGCCGCGCCCGCGACAGCGCCATGGCCAGCCGGTCGTTGAACAGATGGCGATTGGGCAGGCCGGTCAGGGGGTCGTGGTGGGCGAGATGGCGAATGCGCTCCTCGGCCCGCCGACGCTCGCCGATGTCGCGGATGATGCCGATGAACAACAGCTGGCTGCCATGCCTAAGCTCGGCGACCGAGAATTCGATGGGGAATTCCTCACCGTCCTTGCGCTTGCCCAGACCTTCGCGGTTGGTGCCGATCAGCCGGCCGCGGACATGGGCGCAAGGGTCCTCGCCGGGCTCGGGGGCCGGGTCGACCAGCAGACCGGTGACCGGCTTGGCGAGGATGTCGCCGGTGCGGTGTCCGAACATGCGCTCGGCGGCGGGATTGAACGATTCGATGGTGCCGTCCCGCTCGATGGTGATGATCGCCTCGGCGGCGGTCTTCAGGATGCCCTGCAGCTTCTGCTCGCGGGCGCGCACCGCCTCGGCCGATTGCTTGAACCGGGTGATGTCGCGCGCCTCGATCATGTAGGCGACGCGGTTGCCCCGGTCCATCAGGCGAACGACGAACTCGGCGTCGATCAGCGTGCCGCCCGACCGGATCAGACGCAAGGGCAGCGGCAGACCTTCCTCGGCGAGGATGCTCAGCCCGTCATCCAGCAGGTCGCGGTAGTCGGGGTGGATGAAGTCGGCCAGCGGGCGCCCGGTGATGTCCTCATCCGTCGCGTAGCCCAGCATGCGGACGCCCGCCGGGTTGACATAGTCGACGATCCCCTCGGCCACGGTGCCCAGAAGGTTGGAACTGAATTCGACGAATTGCGGCGCCCACTCGGCCCCCTTGCCGGCCGACGCCAAGGACGAAGGATCCCTCATCCCAACCCCGCTTGCCCCATGAGTGTCAAGGTTACCGCGCCGCCACGGGCTCCCGCAATCATTTAAGGGTCATGCCCGCGCGTCCCGCGCGAAGGCCACGAACCGTTCGGCCCAGCGGTTGCCGCCGACATTGCGCAGATGGGCGTAGGTGGCCAGGGTGCGGCCGACCACCAAGCCGTCGCGACCGCCGCCCAGGCCGGCGCCGCGCAGCACGTCGTAGGCGTGGGGCAAGCCCGGATCGGTGTCTTCGAGCGCCGAGTAGTGGAACTCGTGCGCCGGCACCACGCCGGGATCGCCGGCCAGGGCGGGCCAGGGAAAGGCGGCGGTCTCGCGCAGGCGGACATAGCCGCGGCCCTGCGGCCGCTCGTGCATGACCGTGTCGGCGGGCAGGGCGCCGACCATGGCGCGGCGCAGGCCCTTCCAGGTGATCGAGCGCGACAGATACATCATGCCGCCGCATTCGGCGTGGACCGGCATCCCGGCGGCGACCGCCTCGCGCAAGCCGGCGCGCATGCCGTGGTTGGCCTCGAGGGCCGCCATGTGCGTCTCGGGGAAGCCGCCGCCCAGGAACAGGCCGTCCAGGCCGGGTGGCGGGCCGGGATCGGCCAGCGGACTGAAGAACACGATCTCGGCGCCCGCCGCGCGCAGGGCTTCGAAATCGTCCTCGTAATAGAAGGCGAAGGCGGCGTCGCGCGCCACGCCGATGCGCAGATCGGGCGCCGGGTGG
>JADFZP010000153.1 GCA_015232485.1 Alphaproteobacteria bacterium | reverse complement strand
GCGGTCGGCGCGGCGGTCGGTGAGTTCGGGCAGGAAGGCGGGGTCGCTGGCCGGCACCTCCAGCACCAGCGCGCGTCCCTCGATCGCCACGCGGGTCAGCCCGATCAGCCCCGGCACGCCGCCCGAAAGGGTGTGGGCCAGCCGCGTGGCCAAGCCGACCAAGCGGGCTTGGCGCAATTCATCCTCGCTCAAGAGGCCGGTGATGGCCTGGGCGGCGCCGTCCTCGCCGGCATGGCGGTTGTGGATGGCCACCGCCAGGAAGGCGCGGTCGCGGTGGCCCATGCCCATGAAGGGCAGGCGCAGCACGCGAAACATCGCCTGCTCGGCGCGGTAATCGGGATGCTCGGCCCAGAAGCAGTCGCTCAGCAGGCAGGCGGCATGGCGCAAGCGCCGCCCGGCCGCCGATTCGTCGGAAAACAGCGGCGCCATCCAGTCGAGGATCTCGTCGCCATGCTCGGGGAAGCGCCCCGACTGGCGGGCCAATTGGCGGCAGGCGGCGATCAGGGCGTCCTGGGCGCGCAACGAGTCGGGCAGCATCTTGAAGAACTGCCCCTCGCGCATGCCGTAGACCGAGAACACCAGACGCGAAGGCATCGCGGCGCGCAGCACCTTTTCCAACAGCAGCGCGGCGTTGGGCAGATGCGGCAGGCGCTTCTTCGAGATGCCGCGCACCTTCTCCAGCGATTTGCGGCTTTGCAGCGACAAGAGATCGATCAGCCGCACCGCCTCGGCCCGCTCGAGCGTGAAGTTGTCGAGCACCATCAAGGGGTGCCCGGTCTGCGCGATGCACAGCCGGGCGATCGAGCGCCACGCCCCGCCCACCACATACAGGGTGCCGCCGCGGCCCGCGGCGATCCACGGCACGCCTTCGAGATGCGAATCGATCAACGCTTCGGTCTTGGGGCGCCCGCCGGCCTCGGCCAATCGCAGCACGCCCAGCGGCATGGTGGCGTGGCGGCCGACCTCGCCGCCATGCACCTGGATCAGTTCCAGGCTGCCGCCGCCCAGATCGGCGACCATTCCCTCGGCGTCCGGCGTGCCGCACAGCACGCCCAGCGCGGCCAGCCGGGCCTCGTGTCCGCCGGACAGCACGCGCACCTTGAGTCCGGGAATCCGTTCGATGGCGGCGACGAAATCGGGGCCGTCGGCGGCGTCGCGCACCGCCGCGGTGGCCAGCACCTCGACGCGCTCGAGGTTCATCGCCTCGGCCAGTCGGGCGAACCGGCCCAGCGTGGCCAAAGCCAGAGTCACCCCGTCGGCATCGAGGCGGCCCGTCAGCCCCAAATTCTGGCCCAGCGCGCAGACCGCCTTCTCGTTGAAGCGGGGCACCGGGGTGCGGGTGTTCAGGTCATAGACCACCAATCGTATCGAGTTCGACCCGATGTCGATGATGCCGACCGGGCGAACCCGGTCCCGCCTGCTGGCTGCGCCCTCGCCCACGAAGCACCCCTCAATGCTTGACCGTCAACCTGCCCGCCGGTTTGTTGCGCGCGATGGCGCTGCCGCGGCCCGACAGGCTGGGATTGGTCATGAAATAGTGGTGGGCGTTGAAATCGCCCTCGCCGCTGGGCATCCGGCGGTAGGTGCCGTCGGGCTCGAGAATCCAGCTTTGCGCGACATCCTTCATATTGGCCATCATGATCTGCTCGAGCACCTGCCGATGGACGGTGGGATTCTCGATCGGCACCAGCGATTCGACGCGGCCCTCCATGTTGCGGGTCATCCAGTCGGCCGACGAGATGAACACCTTGGCGAACTTCGAGGGCAGCTTGTGGCCGTTGCCGAACACCGCGATTCGCGAATGTTCAAGGAAGCGGCCGACGATGCTCTTCACCCGGATGTTTTCCGACAATCCGGGCACGCCGGGCCGCAGACAGCAGATGCCGCGCACCACCAGATCGATCTGCACGCCGGACGTCGAGGCGCGGTACAGCGCGTCGATGATCTTGGGATCGACCACCGAATTCATCTTGGCCCAGATCGCCGCCGGCTTGCCGGCCTTGGCATGGGCGATCTCGGCGTCGATCATCGAAAGGATGCGGTCGCGCAGATTGAGCGGCGCGATGCACAGCTTCTCCATGCGTTCGGGCAGGGCGTAGCCGGTCATGTAGTTGAAGGTCTTGGCGGCGTCGCGGCACAGCGCCGGATCGGTGGTGAAATAGGACAGGTCGGTATAGACCTTGGCGGTGATCGGGTGATAATTGCCCGTGCCGAAATGGACGTAGGAGCGCAAGCCCCCGCCCTCGCGCCGCACCACCAGCGAAATCTTGGCGTGCGTCTTCATTTCAAGGAAGCCGTAGACCACCTGCGCGCCGGCCCGTTCCAGGTCGCGCGCCCAGCGGATGTTGGCCTCCTCGTCGAAGCGGGCCTTCAACTCGACCATGCAGGTCACCGACTTGCCCGCCTCGGCCGCCTCGATCAGCGCCTTGACGATCGGCGAGTCGAAGCTGGTGCGGTAAAGCGTCTGCTTGATCGCCACCACCTGCGGATCGCGCGCCGCCTGACGGATGAACTGCACCACCACGTCGAAGCTTTCGAACGGGTGGTGGACGACGATGTCCTTCTTGCGGATCGCCGCGAAGCAATCCCCGGCGAAGTCGCGGATGCGCTCGGGGAAGCGGGCGTTGTAGGGCGGGAACAGCAGGTCGGGCCGCTCGTCGGTGATGACCTGCTTGGTGTCGACGATGCCCAGCAGGCCATCGAGCAGGAAGACGTCGCTGGGCTTCACCTCCATCTCGTCGATCACGAGGTCGAGCAAATCCTCGGCGATGTCGTGATTGACGGTCAGGCGGATGCAATGGCCGCGGCGGCGCCGCTTCAAAGCGGTTTCGAACACGCGGACCAGGTCTTCGGCCTCTTCGTCGATTTCCATCTCGCTGTCGCGGATCACCCGGAACACGCCGCCGGCGTCGACCCGGAATCCGGGGAACAGCCGGTCGAGGAACATGCGGACCATCTCCTCCAGCGGCAGCATGCGGATCTGGTCGCCGGGCAGCCGCACGAAGCGCTGAATCTGGTGCGGCAGCGGCACCAGGGCGCGCAGCACCTCGCCGTCTTCGAGGCGGGTCAGATGCAGGACCAGCGCGAAGCCGAGATTGGGCAGGAACGGAAACGGATGCGCCGGGTCGATGGCCAGCGGGGTGAGCACCGGGAAGACGTGCTCCATGAAGCGCGTCTCAAGCCATTCGCGGTCCTCGGCGTCGAGTTCGCCCCTGTCGATCACCGAGATTCCGGCGCCGCGCATCTCTTCGCGCAGCTTGCGCCAGCAATCCTGCTGCTGTTCGAGCAGATGGCCGGCGCTTTCATGGATGTTGGCGAGTTGCTGGGCGGGGATCAGGCCGTCCTGGCTTTGGGTCATCACCCCGGCGTTGACCTGGCCCTTGAGCCCGGCCACCCGCACCATGTAAAACTCGTCCAGGTTGGCGGCCGAGATCGACAGGAAGCGCAACCGTTCGAGCAGCGGGTGTCGGGGGTTGTAGGCCTCCTCGAGCACGCGCGTGTTGAAAGCCAGCCACGAAAGCTCGCGGTTGATGAACCGCTCGCGGGATTCGAGGTCGATTTTGCCCGGTTCGACGACGTCTGCGTTGGACAAGGGCTTGCCTCCTCAACTCGGACCATGGCGTCCGCTCACACGTTTATATATCCTCGGCCCGAAGATGTCATGGCCGCCTCGGCGATAAACGACACGGTGGGACCCACCATGAAGATGGTTTATTTGCTCCGCCACGCGAAATCGGGCCGCGAAGATCCCTCGCTCGACGATATCGACCGGCCGCTCGACACGCGTGGGCGTGAGGCGGCCGCGCTGATGGGCGAGTTCATCGCCCGCAACGGCATCCGCCCCGGCTTGGTGCTGTGCTCGCCCGCCTTGCGCACCCACCAGACGCTGGAGCGGGTCAAGCCCAGCCTGAACGGCGCGCCGGTCACCATCGAGCCGCGCATCTACGAGGCGAGCGCGCGGACCTTGCTCAACATCCTGCGCCAGACGCCCCCGGCCTGCGATTCGGTGCTGATGATCGGCCACAATCCCGGAGTCGAGCGCCTCGCCGCCACCCTGGCCGGCGCCCCCTCGCCCGAATTGGCGCTGCTGCGCGAGAAATATCCGACCGGCGCGCTGGCGGTGCTCGAAGCGCACATCGACTCGTGGACCGAGTTGGACGACGGCTGCGCCCGGCTGACCGGATTCATCCGGCCTCGCGATCTGGAATGACCGCCCGCACGAAGGGCAGCGTTATGTTGCGCCGCTCGGCCAGCGCCTGGGCGTCGAGTCGGGCGACCACCGCGCCGGCCGCCGCGAACGAGCGCTCGCCGCGGGTGACCAGCCAGTCGATCACCCCGGCGCCGACCTCCAACTGACGATCGGCGAACAGCTTGACCAGCACGGCGGCCATCAGCGCGTCGTCCGGCGCCTGGATGGCGATGGCGGGAATGGCGTTCAGCCGCGAGGCGAGGTCGGGCAACCGGATCGCCCAACGCGACGGCGGCGCCCGCCCGGTCAGCAGCAGAAACGCGCCGGCTTCGCGCGTGGCGTTGAACAGATGGAACAGGGCGACCTCGTCGACGCCCCGGTCGGCGTCCTCGACCACCAGATGGCCGCCGGGGCGCGACTCGATCGCGGTGGCCGGCAGGACGGCCCCGCCGCAACGGGCGGCGAACAGATGGGCGAGGTGGGTCTTGCCGCAACCCGGCGGCCCCCACAGGCACGAGGCGTGGCCCGGCCAGTCGGGCCAGCGGGCCAACCAAGCCAGCGCCTGGGCGTTGGACGGCGCCTCGAGGAAATCGGCGGCCTCGAAGGCGGTGCGATGGCCGAGATCGAGGGGAAGTTGGCGCCCCGCCATCAGGGGTCGTAAAGCGGGCTGGACAGATAGCGCTTCAGGGTGAAGCGGGCCAGCACGCCGATCACCGCCGCCACCGGCACCGCCAGCAGCACGCCGACGAAGCCGAACAGCGCGCCGCCGGCCAGGATGGCGAAGATCACCCACACCGGATGCAGCCCCACGCGGTCGCCGACCAGCCGCGGCGTCAGCACGTTGCCTTCCATCACCTGACCGACCAGGAACACGCCGGCCACCATGCCGGGCAGCGCCCAGCCCTGGCTTTGCGCGATGGCGAGGCCGATGCCGACCACGAAGCCGGCGATGGTGCCGAGATAGGGCACGAACGAGATCAGCCCCGCGCCCAGCCCGACGATCAGCCCCAGATCCAGCCCGACCAGGGTCAGGCCCAACGCGTAGAACAACCCCAGCGCCAAGCAGACCGTCGCCTGCCCGCGCACGAAGCCGGCCAGGGTGCGATCGACTTCCCGCAACTGCTCGCGGATCACCTCGGCGTTGCGGCGGGGCAGCCACGAATCGACGGTGGACGTCATTTGGTCCCAGTCGCGCAGCAGATAAAAGGCGACCACCGGCGTGATGAACAGCAGCGACAGGATGTTGAACAGCGCCAGACCGCCGGTGACCACGTTGCCGATCACGGTCCCGGCCCAGCGCACCGCCGTGCCGACATACTCGCCGGCCGCCTCGCGCAGCCTTTCGATGTCGGAGGCGTCGAGATAATCGGACGCCGCCGCGATCACCGGCTCGAGCCGCTGGGCCAGACCCGCCGCGTAGCGCGGCAGCCGGGTGGCGAAGCCGACGATCTGGCTTTCCAAAACCGGCACCACCAGCAGCAGGCCAAGCAGCGCGACGGCCAGAAATCCCGCCGTGATCAGCGAGGTCGAAGCCAGCCGCGACAGCCTGAGGCGTTGCAGGCGATCGACCACCGGGTCCAGGAAATAGGCCACCGCCATGCCGGCCACGAAGGGCAGCAGCACGCCGCGCAGCAGATAAAGCAGCACGAACAGGACGGCCACGCCGATCAGCCAAAACCGGATTCTGCTTTCGCCGCTCATCGCCGCCGCGCGCTCCCATCGATACCGGCGAGCCGATAAATCGTCTCGCCTCATAGTCCCTCACCGGGCGGGCGCCCCGGCGCCCTTGGCCGCCGCCGCGATGGCGGCTTCACCGACGATCGATTCGATCGCTCGCCGGTTGGAGACGCCGCGATATTAGCACCACGTAGGACACTCCAGAAGCGAGCGTCGTGGCGACCACCGTCCAAAACGCCAGCGGAATCAGCCGGCCCAGGTCGAGCCCCAGGCCCAGCGCCGCCAGCACCAGGGCCGCCAGGACGATTTGCGCCGCCGTGTTGACCTTGCTGATGAACAACGGCTTGACGGCGGCGGCGCCGAACCGCGTGTAGACGAACCAGGCGCCGGCCAGGATCATCCCGTCGCGCGCCATCACCAGCGCCACCAGCCACCAGGGCAGATGGCCGGTGACCGCCAGCATCAGATAGATGCCGATCAAGAGCGCCTTGTCGGCCAGCGGATCGAGATAGCGGCCAAGCTGGGTGCGCGCGTCGAGCACGCGGGCCAGAAAGCCGTCCAGCGCGTCGGTCACGCCCGCCGCGACGAACAGCCAGAAGGCGGGCGTCATCCGCCCCTCGACCATCAACCACATGGTCAGCGGCACCGTCAGGAGCCGCAGCAGGGTGAGCGCATTGGGCAAATCCCGCAGACCCACGGCT
Organism: Alphaproteobacteria bacterium; assembly: GCA_015232485.1. Lineage (GTDB taxonomy): Bacteria > Pseudomonadota > Alphaproteobacteria > Rhodospirillales > Magnetospirillaceae > JADFZP01. The sequence goes on along the minus strand of JADFZP010000153.1, from coordinate 944 downwards.
TTTCCGTTCACTGCCCAACGACGGCGGGGCGGGCGATCTGTTCCATCACCCAGAAATCGCCGGCCCACGAGAGGGTCAGCCCGGCCTGGGCCAGCGCGGTCTGCAACTGGGTCTGGTCGCCCACGTAGTGAAGCACGAGCGCGGCCTCGACCGGGCTGAGCGACACCACCTCGGTACGCCGCACCTGCGGCACCTGACGAAGGCGACGCCGCACGTCCAGCCAGCCTTCCAGCGCGCCGAAGCGGACCAGCGTCGACAGCACCGCCGGCCGGTCGAATTGCAGCAGGTTGCCCTGCTTGTATCCGTCTTCCAGACCGCGCACCACGGCCTGCACGGCGCGCCCCAGCACCATCTCGGGCTTCTCGTTGCCGGCGCCCTCGATCACCATCGGCTCGCGAACCGGCGCCGAGGGGCCGTATCCGCGCAAGGAGACCTTGACGATGGTGCGCCCGTCGCGCGTTTCGGGCGCGGCGAGCGCCACCAGCACGTCCTCGACGCCATGCCGGGCGGCGATGGCGGCGAGCTTGGCCGGAGCGCCCGCCACCGCCTCGGCGGCGGTGATGGTCGAAATGTCGGCCAATTCGCCGAGCGGCACCACGAACGGCACCAACCCATCGGCCGGACGCGCCGACCACGCGGCCCGCCACGGATTGGGATCGTCCCACAGGACAGGCTGGGGCCCCGTCATCACCGGCAGCACCAGGAATGGCCGCTGGCGGCTTTCGGCGTAGGCGATGCCGGCGTCGCGCAGCAGCCGGCGCACCGGCTCGGGCTTGAAGCGCACCGTCATGGTGGCGACGTAGCGGGTGGCCGAGTTTTTCTGCTCGTCGACCCCGACGTCGAGCACCATGTCGACGATCTGGGTCGGCGAGGGCTGCGGCAGCCGGGCATGATCGGCCGGCGAGGTCAGCCGCTCGAGCAATTGGCGGAATCCCTTGACCTGG
>JADFZP010000152.1 GCA_015232485.1 Alphaproteobacteria bacterium | reverse complement strand
GGAACTGGGCGCCGACAGGGCGCGCGCCGCCAGGGGATTGACCGGCCATTGGGCGCCGCATTCCAGGTCGGTGGCGGAGAGGCCCAGGCGGGCCAGCCAAGCGGCGACGGCCTCGACGTGGCGCGGCTCGCCACTGTGCGAGGCGCAGGCCAGGGCGATCTCGGCCACCGTCACCGGGGCGCCCGATTCGAGCAGCGGCAGCGCCTGCAAGGGCTTGACCGCCGAGCGCGGGAACACCGGACGCTCGACCTCGCCCAGCGTGGCGACCAGGGCGCCGGTCGGATCGGCCACCGCGATGGCGCCGCGATGGAAGCTTTCGACGCGATCGCCGCGGGTGATCTCGACCAGCACGGGGTTCATGGCGGGACGACCTTGACAAGGGGGGCCGGCAGGTCTTCTAAGATGGCCGGCACACCACCCGCAATCCAGCACCGATGGCCGCCATGCGCAAGAGTCCGATCGTTCTCCTTTCGACGGCCGTCCTGCTGACCGGGCCGGCGGTCGCCGCCGACAGCTTGGGAACCTTCGGCGACTGGCAGGCCTATGCCTATGCCGAGAAGGGGGGCAAGGTCTGCTACGCCGCCTCGTCGCCCAAGGCGGCCGGCAAGCGCAAGGCCTTCCTGACCGTCACCCATCGCCAGAGCGACAAGACGCGCGACGTGGTGCAGGTCGCCTCGGGCTTCGTCTACAAGAAGGGCTCGGCGGTCGAGGTGGTGGTCGACGGCTTCAACAAATTCCCCCTGTTCACCGATGGCGACGGCGCCTGGGCGGCCACCCCCGAGGCCGACCGCGCCCTGGTCGGCGCCATGCTGAAGGGCAAGACGCTGGGCGTCTCCGGGGTGCCGGCCACCGGGGCGGCGACCACCGACTCCTATTCGTTGAACGGCTTCAAGCCCGCCAAGGACGCCATCGACAAGGCTTGCAAGTAGTTGCCTTCCGGGCCGCCGGCCCTATATGACTGCCCCATGGACACCCCCCGAAAAGACTTGGTCGGCCTGTCGCGCGAAGAGCTTGCCGCCGAGATGGCCCTGATCGGCGAAAAGCCGTTCCGCACCAAGCAGCTTTGGCACTGGATCTATCACCAGGGCGAAACCGACTTCCTGAACATGACCACCCTGGCCCGGCCGCTGCGCGAGAAGCTGGCCGAGGCTTACGTGGTCAGCCGGCCCGCCGTGTCGCGGCTGCAACATTCCGAGGACGGCACCCGCAAATGGCTGCTGCGCTTCGAGGACGGCAACGAGGCCGAGACCGTCTACATCCCCGAGGAGGATCGCGGCGCCGTCTGCCTGAGCAGCCAAGTCGGCTGCACCCTGACCTGCAAATTCTGCCACACCGGCACCCAGCTTCTGGTGCGCAACCTGACCTCGGCCGAGATCGTCGGCCAGTTCATGACGGCGCGCGATTCCTACGGCGAATGGCCAAGCCCCACCGACGAGGGGCGGATGATCTCGAACATCGTGCTGATGGGCATGGGCGAGCCGCTGTTCAATTGGGACAACGTGTCCACGGCCGTCAAGATCATCACCGACGGCGAGGGCATCGCCGTGTCGCGCCGCCGCATCACCCTGTCGACCGCCGGCGTGGTGCCGATGATCCGCCGCTGCGGCGCCGAGCTGGGCATCAACCTGGCGATCAGCCTGCACGCCGTCACCGATTCGGTGCGCGATTCGATCATGCCGATCAACAAGAAATACCCGCTGGCCGAGTTGATGCGGGCCTGCCGCGACTATCCCGGCCTCAACAACGCGCGCCGCATCACCTTCGAATACGTGATGCTGAAGGGGATCAACGACTCCCCCGCCGATTGCCGCGAGTTGCTGCGCCTGATCGAGGGCATCCCCGCCAAGTTCAACCTGATCCCCTTCAACCCGTGGCCCGGCTCGGCCTATGAATGCTCGGACCACGGGGTGGTGAAGCGCTTCTCGGACATGCTGTTCGAGGCCGGCTACTCGGCGCCGATCCGCCAGCCGCGCGGCCGCGACATCCTGGCCGCCTGCGGTCAGCTTCGCTCGGAGAGCGAACGCGTCAAATGCTCGCGGCTCAAGGAGCGGGTGGCGGCGGGCATCGCGGACGATCATAATCCGGGGTGACACGATCGTATCGAGATCGAGCGTCGGGAGGACGCGACATGCCTGGTTCCAGTCTGTATGAGACGGATTTCTACGCCTGGGCGAATGAACAAGCCGCTCTGCTTCGCGCCGGTCGGTTGTCGCAAGCCGACATTGGGCACATCGCCGAGGAAATCGAAAGCATGGGCAGGACGGAACGGCGCGAACTGGTGAGCAGATTGACGGTCCTGCTGCTTCATCTCCTCAAATGGCAATACCAGCCGACCCACCGTGGCGCGTCATGGCGATTGACCATCGCCAACACCCGTGACGATCTGGCCGACCATTTGGCGGACAATCCCAGCCTGAAATCCCACATCGGCGATGCGATCGTTTCGGCCTATCGCCGCGCCCGCCGTCAGGCCGCCGCCGAGACCGGGCATCCCGAGAACGCGTTCCCCGAAGGCTGCCCCTATTCCTTGGCCCAACTGGCCGATGCGGAATTTTGGCCCGCTTGATCCCAGGGCCTATCCCTCCGCCGAATTGCCGGGGCCGCCCGGCCGCCCGATATCGGACGGATGGCGGATGACTGGATCGTCGAGACCATTGACCTGTCCAAGGAGTTCAAGGGCTTCATCGCCGTGCGCGACGTCACGGTGCGGGTGCGGCGCGGCACGGTCCATGCCCTGATTGGCCCCAACGGGGCGGGCAAGACGACCTTCTTCAACCTGATCACCAAGTTCCTGTCGCCCACCCAGGGCCGGATCCTGTTCAACGGTCGCGACATCACGCAGCTAGACCCGGCCCAGATCGCCCGGCTGGGGATGGTGCGCTCGTTCCAGATCTCGGCGGTGTTTCCGCATCTGACCGCGATGGACAATCTGCGCGTCGCGTTGCAGCGCAAGCTGGGCACCTCGTTTCATTTCTGGCGCTCGCATCGCAGCCTGGACGTGCTGAACGAGCGGGCGCGTAGCTTGCTGGATTCGGTGGGTCTGGCCGGCTTCGAGGACACCCCCGCCACCGAGCTGCCCTATGGCCGCAAGCGCGCCTTGGAGATCGCCACCACCTTGGCGCTCGATCCCGAGATGCTGCTGCTCGACGAGCCGATGGCCGGCATGGGGCGCGAGGACATCCTGCGCATCAGCGACCTGATCCGCGAGGTGGCCAAGAACCGCACCGTCTTGATGGTCGAGCACAATCTGTCGGTGGTCGCCGATCTGTCCGACACCATCACCGTGCTGGCCAGGGGCGAGGTGCTGTCCGAGGGCACCTATGCCGAGGTGTCGGCCGATCCGCTGGTGATCGAAGCCTATATGGGGCGGCCGACATGACCGCCCAATTGACGGTTCACGACCTCGAGGCGTGGTACGGCGAATCGCACATCCTGCACGGCATGCGCTTCGAGGTGCGCAAGGGCGAGGTGGCCACCCTGCTGGGGCGCAACGGCGCCGGCAAGACCACCACGATGCGCGCCGTCATGGGCATGCTGGCCCAGCGCAAGGGCTCGGTCGGCTTCGAGGGCGTCGAGACCATCGACTTGGCGTCCCACCAGATCGCCCGGCTGGGCATCGGCTTCGTGCCCGAGGAGCGCGGCATCTTCGCCTCGCTGAGCGTGCGCGAAAACCTGCTGCTGCCGCCGGTGGTCCGCCAGGGGGGGATGGGGGTGTCCGAAATCCACGCCCTGTTCCCCAATCTGGCCGCGCGCGCCGACAGCCAGGGCACCAAGCTGTCGGGCGGCGAGCAGCAGATGCTGGCGATCGCCCGCATTCTGCGCACCGGCGCCAGCCTTCTGCTGCTCGACGAGCCGACGGAAGGGCTGGCGCCGGTGATCGTCGAACAGATCGGCGCCCTGATCCGCAACCTGAAGAACCGCGGCCTGACCGTCTTGCTGGTCGAACAGAATTTCCGCTTCGCCGCCCGCGTCGCCGACCGCCACTACGTGGTCGAGCACGGCCGCGTGGTCGACGAGGTGCCGGGCGCGATGTCTTCGCGCGACGTCGAGAAACTGAAAGCCTTTCTCGGAGTGTGAAGGAGAGCCGCATCATGTGGAGAACGTCCCTAGCCGTCGCCGCCATCCTGTTGGCCGGCGCGGCCCAGGCGCAGCAACAGCCGGCGAAAATTACCGACGAGGTCGTCAAGCTGGGCATCCTCAACGACCAGTCGGGCACCTACGCCGATCTGGCCGGACCGGGCTCGGTGGCGGCGGCGCGCATGGCCGTCGAGGATTTCGGCGGCACCGTGCTGGGCAAGCCGATCCAGGTCGTGTTCGCCGACCATCAGAACAAGCCCGATGTCGGATCGAGCATCGTCAACCGCTGGATCGACGTCGATCAGGTCGACGCGGTGGTCGACGTGCCGACCTCGTCGGTGGCGCTGGCGGTGCAGGAGATCACCCGCAACAAGAACCGCGTCCATCTGAATTCGACCGGCGGCACGTCGGACCTGACCGGCAAGGCCTGCTCGCCGACCGCCGTCCACTGGACCTACGACACCTACGCCCTGGCCAACGGCACCGGCACCGCCGTGGTCAAGGCGGGCGGCGATTCGTGGTTCTTCCTGACCGCCGACTACGCCTTCGGCCACGCGCTCGAGCAAGACACCGCGAACGCCGTCAAGAAGGCCGGCGGCACGGTGGTGGGCGCGGTGCGCCATCCCTTCCCCAACAACGACTTCTCGTCCTTCCTGCTGCAGGCGCAGGCGTCGGGCGCCAAGGTGATCGGGCTGGCCAATGCCGGCGCCGACACCATCAACGCCATCAAGCAGGCGCGCGAGTTCGGCATCGTGCAGGCCGGGCAGCGGATGGCCGGCCTGCTGGTGTTTTTGAGCGACGTCCACGCCCTGGGGCTGGACACCACGCAAGGCCTGACCCTGACCACCGGCTGGTATTGGGACCGTGACGAGCAGTCTCGCCAATGGGCCAAGCGCTTCGCCGAGCGCATGAACGGCCGCATGCCGACCATGGTTCAGGCGGGCGTCTACTCGGCCATCACCCATTACCTGAACGCCATCAAGGCGGCCGGCACCGACGAGGCCAAGGCCGTGGTCGCCCAGATGAAGAAGATGCCGGTCAACGACTTCTTCGCCAAGAACGGCAAAGTCCGGGAAGACGGCCGCATGGTCCACGACATGTTCCTGGTCCAGGTCAAGAAGCCCGAGGAATCGAAGGGGCCGTGGGACTATTACAACATCGTCCGCACCATCCCCGGCGACGAGGCCTTCCGGCCGATGAACCAGGGCAACTGCCCGCTGGTCCAGCAGGCCGAGGCGCAACCGGCGGGGCGGTGAGGCCATGTTCGAACTGATCGGCATCCCGCCCCAGGCCCTGTTCGGGCAGCTTCTGCTCGGACTGATCAACGGCGCCTTCTACGCCGTGCTCAGCCTGGGGCTGGCGCTGATCTTCGGGCTGCTCAACATCATCAACTTCACCCATGGCGCCCAGTACATGATGGGCGCCTTCGCCGCCTGGCTGCTGCTGAACCTGGCCGGGCTGGGCTATTGGCCGGCGCTGCTGCTGGCCCCGGTGATCGTGGGCGTCACCGGGGTGCTGATCGAACGCTTCCTGCTAAAGCGCCTGCGCGGGCTCGATCCGCTGTACGGGCTGTTGCTCACCTTCGGTCTGGCGCTGATCGTCGAGGGCGCCTTTCGCCAAGTCTACGGCGTGTCCGGCCTGGCCTATCCGGTGCCACCCAGCCTGGCGGGCGGCGTCAATCTGGGCTTCATGTTCCTGCCGCTGTACCGCGGCTGGGTGGTGCTGGCCTCGATCGTCGCCTGTCTGGTCACCTGGGCGGTGATCGAGCGCACCCGGCTGGGCGCCACCTTGCGCGCCGCCACCGAGAACCCCGCTTTGGTGCAGGCGTTCGGCGTCAACGTGCCCCGGCTGGTGACGCTGACCTACGGCTTCGGCGTGGCGCTGGCCGCCTTCGCCGGGGTGCTGGCGGCGCCGATCTATTCGGTGCATCCCTTGATGGGCGCCAATCTGATCATCGTGGTGTTCGCCGTGGTGGTGATCGGCGGAATGGGCTCGATCCTGGGCTCGGTGCTGACCGGCTTCGGGCTGGGGGTGGTCGAGGGCCTGACCAAGGTGTTCTGGCCCGAGGCGTCCAACACCGTGATCTTCGTCATCATGGCGATCGTTCTGCTGATCAAGCCGGCCGGCCTGTTCGGGCGGGCGACATGATGGCGGCGGGCGTTCGCATCGCGGCGGTGGCGGGCGTCTTGGCGGCGCTGCTGTTGGCGCCCTTCGCGATCTATCCGGTCTTTCTGATGAAGGCCCTGTGCTTCGCCCTGTTCGCCTCGGCCTTCAACCTGCTGATCGGCTATGTCGGGCTGCTGTCCTTCGGGCACGCCGCCTTTTTCGGCTTCTCGGCCTATGTCGCCGGCCACGCCGCCAAGGTGTGGGGATGGCCGCCCGAGGCCGCCCTGCTGGCCGCCACGCTGGTCGCCGCGGTCATGGGCGTGGTGTTCGGCGCGCTGGCGATCCGCCGCCAGGGGATCTATTTCGCGATGGTCACCCTGGCGCTGGCCCAGATGATCTTCTTCCTGTCCCTGCAAGCCGAGTTCACCGGCGGCGAGGACGGCATCCAGGCCATCCCGCGCGGCGTGCTGCTGGGCGTGTTCGACTTGGGCAAGCCGCTGGTCATGTACTATTTCGTGCTGGCGGTGTTCCTGCTGGGCTTTCTGATCATCTGGCGGACCATCAATTCGCCGTTCGGCTGGGTGCTGAAGGCGATCCGCGAGAACGAGCCGCGCGCCGTCTCGCTGGGCTATCGGGTCGACCGCTACAAGCTGCTGGCCTTCGTGCTGTCGGCCACCCTGTCGGGGCTGGCCGGCGGGATCAAGGCGCTGGTCTTCCAACTCGCCTCGCTGACCGACGTGCATTGGCACGCCTCGGGCGAGGTGGTGCTGATGACCCTGCTGGGCGGCCTGGGCACCGTGCTGGGGCCGGCCGTGGGCGCCGTGCTGATCGTCGGCATCCAGAACTACCTGGCCGCGCTGGGCGCCTGGGTGACCATCGTCCAGGGCGTGGTGTTCGTGGTGGTGGTGCTGCTGTTCCGCCGGGGCATCGTCGGCGAATTGCTGGCCCGGCGCCGCAAAGGGGTATGACCGAAGGGGAAGTCCGGCCACCCACCTGCGCCATTGAGCCGGCCTTCGCCGAAAGCCAGCATGGCGGGTCGAAACAACTGGGGCAATCCGATGGGCAGCAGCATCAGCCTCGCCACCATGCGAGACAAGGTGGAAGACCTGGGTTTCCGCATCCGCGGCATCCGCGCCAGGCTGGACGACGAGGACGACATGCGGACCCGCGTCGACCTGCGCGGCGAGTTGGCCATGCTGGAGGAGCGCCGCGACCGCGTCGAACGCCGCCTGCAAGGCCTCGAATCCGCCTCGGACGACAGTTGGTCGCGGGTCAGCGCCGAATTCGAACAGGAATGGGACGCCCTGGTCCAGGACTTCGAGGAGAGGGTCGGGAGCTATTCGTAGC
>JADFZP010000151.1 GCA_015232485.1 Alphaproteobacteria bacterium | reverse complement strand
ATCTCGCGCAGCGCATGGGCCGGCTGCTTTCGGAGTGGACCGGCCGGCGCTGGATCATCTCGCTGGCCCGCGAGGGCGGCGACCCCAGCTTGCGCGAGCAGGCCCAGGCCACCGAGGCCCGACGCCGCCACGACGCGGGCGAGCATCCGCTGGTCCAAGCCGTTCTGGCCGCCTTCCCCGGCGCCGTCATCGAGGCGGTCCGCGACACCAACGCCGAAGCCCCGGCCGCCGACGAGCCGGCCGGCGACGAAACACCACTTGGAGAGGACGATTCATGAAGAATCTCGGGAACATCATGAAGCAGGCCCAGCAGATGCAGGCCAAAATGGGCGAGATGCAGGCCAAGATGGCCGAGATCGAGGTGACCGGCGCCTCGGGCGGCGGCATGCTGCGCGTCGTCGTCAACGGCAAGGGCGACCTGCGCAAGGTCACCATCGACAAGTCGCTGGTCGATCCCGAGGACGTCGAGGTGCTGGAAGACCTGATCGTCGCCGCCTTCAACGACGCCAAGGGCAAGGCCGACGCCGCCATGCAGGACGAGATGGCCAAGCTGACCGGCGGCCTGAACATCCCCGGCCTGAAGCTTCCCTTCTAAGAGGGACGGGGCCATGGCCGGGCCCGAGATCGAGCGGATGGTCCAGCTTCTGGCGCGATTGCCGGGGCTGGGGCCGCGTTCGGCCCGCCGCGCCGCCCTGTTCCTGATCAAGCGGCGCGACAGCCTGCTCGAACCGCTGGGCCGCGCCATCGCCGAGACCCTGGACCGGGTGCGCGCCTGCTCGGTGTGCGGCAATCTCGACAGCGCCGACCCTTGCGCGATCTGCGCCGATTCGCGGCGCGACGAGACCATGCTGTGCGTGGTCGAGGACGTCGCCAGCCTGTGGGCGCTGGAGCGATCGGGCGCCTTTCGCGGCCGCTACCACGTGCTGGGCGGCGTGCTGTCGGCGCTGGAGGGCGTCGGCCCCGAGGATCTGGGCATCCCCGGCCTGGTTCAACGGGTCGCCGCGGGCCCGGTGCGCGAGGTGATCCTGGCGCTGTCGGCCACCGTCGACGGCCAGACCACCGCCCATTACATCGTCGATCGGCTGGCCGGGGCGTCGTTGCGCCTGACCGGGCTCGCCCATGGCGTTCCCGTGGGGGGTGAACTCGACTATCTCGACGAGGGCACCATCAGCGCCGCCCTGGCGGCCCGCCGGCCCATGTGACAAACCCCTTGGGCCTTCCATATTGTTTGGCATGAGGAGGTCCGCCATGAAGCCATTCGCAGCCCTGGCCCTGATGGTCCTGTCGCTCGCCGCGTGCGGGCCGCGTCTGGTGACCTCGGACGTCACCCGCTTCCACGCCCTGCCTCCGGCGCCTCCGGCCCGCACCTTCACCATCCTGCCCAGCAAGGCGCAGACCGGCAGCCTGGAATTCCAGGCCTACGCCAACCAAATCGCCGCCGCCCTGTCCGAACGCGGCTGGCGGCCGGTGCCGGCCGAAGGCCGGCGGATCGGCGACGCCGTGGTGTTTCTGGATTACGGCGTCGACGAGGGCCGCACCCGCATCTGGTCCGAGCCGACCTTCACCACCGGACTGGGCTGGGGCCACGGCCACTCGCCTTGGGGCTGGGGATACGGCGCCCACATACCGATCGACCGGGTGAGAAGCGACACCAGCTTCCTGCGCTGGCTCGAGGTCGAAATGGCCGAAGGCCCCGCCTGGCGCGCCGGACGGGTGAGCAAACTGTTCGAGGGCCGCGCGGTCAGCGAGGGCGGCGCCCGAGCCCTGCCCGAGGTGATGCCCTATCTGGTCACCGCGCTGTTCGACCGCTTCCCCGGCCCGAGCGGCCAGACGGTGCGGGTTTCGGTCCCCGTTCCGGGAAGCTGAGAGTCAGTTCCGCAGGCTGAGCGTGAGGACGCATTGGTCTTCATGCGTTGCTACGTGAACCTTGTCGACCGACCGGCCGATCATGTAGCGGCTGAACGCGGCCAAGCCGTCCCGACCGTCCAGGATCTCGTCCTCGCCGGGACGGGCGGCTTGCGGCTCGAACGGCGCTCCGCGATAGGATAGGTCGACGTTCAGGGTGAACTCGTCGAAGCGGGTGCGAATGGTGATCAGCCCGCCGGGAATCGTCACCTGGGGGAAGTGGCGGCCCAGGCGCAACGAGTCGCGGACCATCTTTCCCTCGATCATGGTCTCCAAGGCGCCCAACACGGCGAAACGGGCGCGGTGCGCCACGTCGGGCCGGGCGCCGGCCAGGGCGCCCTGTTCATCGAGAAAAGTCGCCACTTGGCCCAGATCGGCGTTGGCGCTGTCCACGGTCAGGGCGTCGCGGCGCGAAATCCCGATGCGAAAGATCAGGTTCAACCCCAGCGCCAGACAAACCGCCAACGACATCGGCGAACCCACCCATGGCGCCAGCCACGAGGGGGCCGCGTCGAAGTGGTCGGGAAAGGCCACGCGGGCCAAGCCGAACGCCAAGGCGATGCCCAGCACGAACACCTTGCGCGAATCCAGCATGCGCGAGGCGATCATCCGCATTCCGTTGACCATCAGGAAACAGCCTGAAAACATCAGGGCCGCCCCAACCACCGGCTCGGGCATGGCCAGCAGCACCTGCGACACCCGAGGAAGGAAGGCCAGCCCGGCCAGCCCGGCGGCGATGGCGAAGCCAATCACCCGGCTGGTCGCGCCGGTGGCCTGCGACAGCCCAACCGCGCCCGAGGTGGCCGCCTGCCCCACCCCGCCGAGCAAACCCGCCAGCACGCAGGCCAAGCCATCCGACAGCACGCCGCGAGCCGCCCGTTCCAGGTCGGGGCGCTTCCACTCGACCTCGTTGACCTTTTGGGCGGCGTTGACCGCGCCGATCGAATTCAGCGACAGGGCCACGGCGGCGATCAGAAACGGCACCAGCAGCCCGGCGTCGAACGCGAGTCCCACCGTGAACGGCCGGGGCACGGCGAACAGCGGCGCCGCCGCGATCAGATCCAGCGTTTCGCGCTCGAACAGGCCGAGCAGGAACGACAGCCCATACCCGACCCCCATGCCGATCAAGGGCGAGAACAGGCGCATCGGCTGGGTGCCCCACACGCCCAGTCCGACCATCACCGACAGGGTCGCCGTGGCCACGAACAGCCCGGCGCCGCCCGCGTTGGGCGCGAGGCCACCCGCCACGCCGAGAAAATTCCGCATCGCCAGGATGATGACGCTCATGCCCACGATGAACACCACGAAACCGGTGATCTCGGCCGGAAAAACCGGGCGCAGCTTGGCGATCACCCGCGACAGCGCCATCGCGCCCAGGCCGCTGACCATGGTCATGCCCATCACCGCGTCCAGCCCGGCACCCCCGGCCAGGGCGGCGGCGGTGGGCGGCAACAGGATGGTGGTGGTGGTGGTGGGCACCAGATACCCGGACCCGATGCCCAGCCGCCCAAACGACTGCGCCGCCGTGCCCACCGCCCCCGCGACCAGGGTCATGGCGACCAGGGACAAGGCCGCTTCGGGTCGCAGTCCGGCCAAGCGGGCGACCGTCACCGCGACCAGAAGAAAGATCGCGACCAGCGCGAGATGCTGCAAGGCGAGACCGGCCAGGGTGGCGAGCGGCGGCACATCGTCCACCCCGTACAACAGGTCCTTGGGTCGGTCCATGGGGGCGCGGGCGCTCATTGACATTGACGGCGTATCCACAATTAAGCTTGGATACCAGAGATCATAATCCAGGAAAAAACCACATCGAAGAGGGGCTTGTGAGTCTTTTCCTCAGGATTTGGCTGCTGTTCACGGTGGTCATGACGCTGGCCGTGCTGGGGGGCTTGGCCGCCTACAAGATCGGAACGGATCGCGATCTCGAACGGGCGCGGCGCGGCGAGGCGCTGGCCACCGCCCAACTCGTCGCCGAAGTGGTGGCCGGCGCCGGTGAAGACGTCGCGTCGCGTGTTCGCCGGCTGATGCTGAGCGGGCGATTCCTGGCGATCGCCGCATTCGACCACGCGGGCGAGCCGCTGGTCTCGGTGGTTCCGGAACACGAGAGCTTGGATTTCGCCCGGCGCCACACCCCCGAGGCCGCGCGCGCCGTGCTCGCCGCCTTGGTCCCCACGCTGATCATCGAGCACGACGCCCTGCACGTCGCCCAGCCGCTGTTCGACGACGACGGCGTGGCGCGGGGCGTGGTGGCGATCAGCCTGCCGCGCGACACCGCCGGCTTCGGCACCCAAGATCGCGTGCTGTTCGCGCTGCTGTCCTTGGCCGCCGTCCTGCCCCTGGCGTTCGGCACCTCGGCGATGCTGGCGCGCCATATCGGCGGCCCCATCGACGTCATCAGCGACGTCGCCTGCGACCTGGAGCGCGGCCATCTGGACGCTCGGAAGGTCAGCGCCCTGATCGGCCGTCGCGACGAAATCGGGAAACTGGCCCGAACCGTCCTGCGTCTGATCCGCGCCCTGGATCACGTCTCGACGCGGATGAACGATCTGGTCGATCACGCGATCGGCCAGCGCGAAAGACTCTAGCTAATCCTTCTTGTGCTCGCCCATGATCTGGTCGCGGGCGACGTGGAGGAAATGGGACATCTTCTCGCGAATTTCGTGAAGGGTGACCTTGCCCTTCAGGTCGGAGTCGAGCTTGCGGACGACGTCCTCCTCGCCCGGCTCTTCGAAGTCGGAGTGGACGACCTGCTTGGCGTAGTCGTGCGCCGCTTGGCCGATCAGGCCCAGCAGTTCCGCCGCCCACAGGCCGGCCAGCTTGTTGCGCCGGACCGTCACCTTGAAGTCCAACTCGGCGTCGCGGCTGTGCTTTGCCTCGTGCGGCGAAACGCCGCGCTTGTCGAAAACCATCGCTTTCGTCCCCGGAGTTGATTCGGTTCAACTCTAGCCGTGCGAGAGGGATAGGGGAAGGGCTCATCCGAGGGGCCGGGCGCTGCTTGCCTGACAAGGGCTTTCGCCCTATGTTCCCGGCCAGCATCGTTCGAAGGCGCACCTGAAAAAATGACCGATCTCTCGCATATCCGCAACTTCGCCATCATCGCCCACATCGACCACGGCAAGTCGACCCTGGCCGACCGCCTCATCCAGCGATGCGGCGGCATCGAGGCGCGCGAGATGCGCGACCAGATCCTCGATTCGATGGACATCGAGCGCGAGCGCGGCATCACCATCAAGGCGCAGGCGGTGCGGCTGGAGTACACCGCCAAGGACGGGCGGGTCTACCAGTTGAACCTGATGGACACCCCCGGCCATGTCGACTTCGCCTACGAGGTCAGCCGCAGCTTGGCGGCCTGCGAGGGCTCGCTGCTGGTGGTCGACGCCAGCCAGGGCGTCGAGGCGCAGACCCTGGCCAACGTCTATCAGGCGATGGACAACCATCACGAAATCGTGCCGGTGCTCAACAAGATCGACCTGCCGGCCGCCGAGCCCGAGCGCATCCGCCAGCAGATCGAGGACGTGATCGGCCTGGACGCCTCGGAAGCGGTGCTGATCTCGGCCAAGACCGGCATCGGCATCGACGACGTGCTCGAGGCGCTGGTCGCCCGGCTGCCCGCCCCCACCGGCGACGCCGACTCGGAACTGACGGCGCTGTTGGTCGATTCCTGGTACGACGCCTATCTGGGCGTGGTGATCCTGGTGCGCGTGCGCGACGGCGTGCTGCGCAAGGGCCAGAAGATCCGCATGATGGCCACCGGCGGCAGCTATCAGGTCGACACGGCGGGCTTTTTCACGCCCAAGATGGTCCATGTCGACAGCCTGCACCCCGGCGAGATGGGCTTCATCACGGCCGGCATCAAGGCGGTCGCCGACTGCCGGATCGGCGACACCATCACCGACGAACGCCGCCCCGCCGCCAAGGCGCTGCCCGGCTTCAAGCCCAGCGTGCCGGTGGTGTTCTGCGGCCTGTTCCCGATCGACGCCGCCGATTACGAGGCTCTGCGCGACAGCTTGGCCAAGCTGCGCCTCAACGACGCCAGCTTCGAATACGAGCCCGAGACCTCGGCCGCGCTGGGCTTCGGCTTCCGCTGCGGCTTCCTGGGCCTGTTGCACCTCGAGATCATCCAGGAGCGTCTCGAGCGCGAGTTCAACCTGGACCTCATCACCACCGCGCCCAGCGTGGTCTATCGCATCCATCTGACCAGCGGCGACATGGTGGCGCTGCACAATCCCGCCGACATGCCCGATCCCGGCCGCATCGCCCAGATCGAGGAGCCGTGGATCAAGGCCACCATCATGGTGCCCGACGAATATCTCGGCCCCGTGCTGGCCCTGTGCACCGAGCGGCGCGGCCAGCAGATCGACCTGACCTATGCCGGCAACCGCGCCATGGTGGTCTACAAGCTGCCGCTCAACGAGATCGTCTTCGACTTCTACGACCGCCTGAAATCGATCAGCCGCGGCTATGCCAGCTTCGACTACGAGATGACCGACTACGCCGAAAGCGATCTGGTCAAGGTGGCGATCCTGGTCAACGCCGAGCCGGTCGACGCGCTGGCCTTCGTCAGCCACCGCTCGAACGCCGAGTCGCGCGGCCGCATGATCTGCCAGCGCCTCAAGGACCTGATCCCCCGCCAGATGTTCCAGATCGCCATCCAAGCCGGCATCGGCGGCCGCATCATCGCCCGCGAGACGATCAGCGCCCTGCGCAAGGACGTCACCGCGAAATGCTATGGCGGCGACGCCTCGCGCAAGCGCAAGCTGCTGGACAAGCAGAAGGAAGGCAAAAAGCGCATGCGCCAGTTCGGCAAGGTCGAGATTCCCCAATCCGCCTTCCTGGCCGCGCTGAAGATGGGCGAAAGCTGAAGCGACGCCGGGTTGCGCGATCGCAATCCCGGCGTTAGCCTGCCCTCCATGAACGCGATCGACACCGCCGCCCTGACTCCGTCCGAGCGGAACGCCCTGCGCCTGAAGGCACTGCTCGACGGCCCGACCGGCAAGACGGTCTTCATGGAGTGCCTGAACCGGGCATGCCCGACCGTTCCCGCCTGGGGAACCAAGACGCTCAACGCCTTGCTCGAATCGTTGCGGGCCAAGGGCCTGCTGACCGAGGCGCTGACCTGCCGGCCCGACTTGATCCATCCCCTGTCGGTCGAGGCGTTCGCCGCGCCCGAGGGCGAGGCGATGGTCGCGGCGATTCGCGCGCTCGCCCCACCGGGCAATCTCCGCCTCTGGGACGCCAAGGCGGTCGAGGCCAGCATCGGGCGCTGGCTGCGGCTTTCGGTCCTCTTGAACGACGAGGCGGAATTCAAGCGCCAGGCGGACCTGCGAGCCCGCTATGGCCGCGGCGCGGACGAACCGATCGACGCGCTTTATGCCGGGATCGAGGTCGGCATCGACTGGCTGGCCTCGCGCACGCCACGGCTTCGCCTAGCCATCGTGGCGGCCAAATACGCCCGCTTCGTCCGCACGGGGTCGAGCGCGCCGGATTTCGGCGCCGTGATCGAGTACTGCCGGCGCGACCCCGAGATGCGCGCCCCCTGCTACCAGATCATCGCCGATTTCGATCTGCTGGGCGGGCGGCTGGACGCCTTGGCCGAACTGGTCGCCGCGCCGCCCAAGGGGGTTCTCGACGA
>JADFZP010000150.1 GCA_015232485.1 Alphaproteobacteria bacterium | reverse complement strand
CCATCGCTGGACCGGCCCTTCGGATTTGGTGGAGCCAATCGGAATCGAACCGACGACCTCTTGAATGCCATTCAAGCGCTCTCCCAACTGAGCTATGGCCCCGTGGTGTCTCGTACGCGGCGATGGGGTACCGCGTGGGCCGGGAACATAGGGAACTCGGGGCCTTCGCGCAAGCGAAATATTTTGCCCCTGAACCCTTTGAAATTCCGACTGTTTGGTGTCGACGAGGTCAGACCTCGTCGTCGATGTCCTCGTCGATGTGTTCCATCACCTCGGCCATGTCGTCGTCGTCCTCGCCGAGGTCCGACGCGTCCTCGATCAGGCCGCTTTCGTCGTCGTCACCGCCATCGATGTCGTCGATCGGGCCTTCCGGCTCCTCGGCCACGTCGATCTCCTCGGCCTCGACCGGGACGACCTTGACCGGGGCCGCGACGGCCTTTTCGGGGGCCGGGGAGCGGCGGGCCTTGAACGGCACCTCCGGCTCGACGGTTCCGCCGCATTTCGGGCAGATGATCGGCGACTTCTTCATGTCGTAGAAGCGCGCGCCGCAGGTCAGGCAGGTTCGCTTCACACCCCATTCCGGCTTTGCCACCCGTACTTCCTCCCGGCTGTGGGTCGAGCATGGTCTGTCGGCCATTTGCCACGTTCGCGGGCGGCTGTCAAAACCTAAATGGGCAGGCGCCGCGCGGGCAAGGCTGGCCCGCCTCGCCCCCTCCCCATGCGGGGAAAGCTGTGGTAAGTCAAGCGCCGTCAGAGTCTCAGGCCGAAAGGGAACCCCATGGCCGCACAGATGATATCCGCCAAAGCCGGCCCTTTGTCGGGCCGCGCCCGCGCTCCCGGCGACAAGTCGATCTCGCACCGGGCCCTGATGCTGGGCGCCCTGGCGGTGGGCGAAAGCACCGTCGACGGTCTGCTCGAGGGCGAGGACGTGCTGCGCACCGCGCAGGCGATGCGCCAGCTTGGCGCCGAGGTCGAGCGGCTGGACTCGGGGCGCTGGCGGCTGTACGGCCGGGGCGTCGGCGGCCTGGCCGAGCCCGACGACGTGCTTGACATGGGCAACGCCGGGACCGGCGCGCGGCTGTTGATGGGGCTGGTCGCCACGCACGGTTTCACCAGCTTCCTGACCGGCGACGCATCCTTGCGCTCGCGCCCGATGCGCCGGGTGGCCGAGCCGTTGGGCCGCATGGGGGCGGTGATCAGCGCCCGCTCGGGGGTCCGGCTGCCGCTGGCGGTGACCGGCACCGCGACGCCCACGCCGCTTACCTGGGATCTGACCGTGCCCTCGGCGCAGGTCAAGTCGGCGATCCTGCTGGCCGGGTTGAACGTGGCCGGCGAGACCACGGTGATCGAGCCGCAGCCGACCCGCGACCACACCGAATTGATGCTGCGCCATTTCGGCGCCGCGTTGCGCGTCGAGTCGACGGCGGGCGGCGGCCGGGTGATCTCGGTGACCGGCTATCCCGAACTGACCGGGCGCCGCGTCACGGTGCCGGCCGATCCGTCCTCGGCGGCCTTCCCGGCGGTGGCGGCGCTGATCGTGCCGGGGTCCGAGATCGTGCTGGAGGGCGTTGGCTGCAACCGCCTGCGCTTCGGCCTGTACGAGACGCTGGCCGAGATGGGCGCCGAGATCGAACTGCGGAACCGCCGCGACGAGGCCGGCGAGCCGGTCGCCGATCTGGTGGTCCGCCACGGCGCGCTGACCGGAGTCGACGTGCCCGCCGCCCGCGCCCCCTCGATGATCGACGAATATCCGATCCTGGCGGTCGCCGCCGCCCTGGCGCGCGGCACCACCCGGATGCGCGGACTGGCCGAGTTGAAGGTCAAGGAAAGCGACCGCCTCGCCGCCATGGCCGAGGGTTTGGCGGCCTGCGGCGTGCGGGTCGAGATCGAGGGAGACGACCTGATCGTCCATGGCGACGGCTGCCCGCCCAAAGGCGGCGCCACCATCCGCACCAATCTGGACCACCGCATCGCGATGGCCTTCCTGGTGCTGGGCATGGTGGCCGAGGGGCCGGTGGCGGTCGACGACGGCCAGCCGATCGCCACCAGTTTTCCCGGCTTCGCCGCCTTGATGAATGGCCTGGGCGCCACCATCACCGAACCGGACGAGGTGGCTGGATGAAACGCGAGACGCTGCTGCTGGCCATCGACGGCCCGGCCGCCTCGGGCAAGGGAACCCTGGCCCGCCGCTTGGCGGCCGAGCTGGGGCTCGCCTATCTCGACACCGGGCTGCTGTATCGCGCGGTCGGCATGGCGGTCTTGAGGCGGGGCCTGGACCCGTCCGATCCGACGGCCGCCGAGGCCGAGGCCCGCGCCCTGTCGCCCAACGCCCTCGACGACGCGGACCTGCGGTGCGACGCCGCCGCCGTGGCCGCCTCGAAGGTGGCGGCGATCCCGGCGGTGCGGGCCGCGCTGCTGGAGTTCCAACGCGAGTTCGCCAAGCATCCGCCGGGCGGCGCGCGGGGCGCCATCCTCGACGGACGCGACATCGGCACGGTGGTTTGCCCCGACGCCGACGCCAAGCTCTTTGTGACGGCCAGCCTGCGAAAGAGGGCTGATCGCCGTGTTAAGGAGTTGCGGGAGAGGGGCGTCGAGACTATACATGAGCGCGTTCTTCAGGACATGAAGGACCGTGACGCCCGCGACAGCCAGCGGAGCGTGGCGCCCCTGGTGCCGGCCGAAGACGCTTTCGTGCTGGACACCACGCTGCTCGATGCGGATGCGGCTTTTGCCGCCGCCCTCAAGCACATCTCCTCGCGTACCCGCGACCCCTGAACCAGGGCCGTCGCGCATTCGAGGCATTTCACGGCTGAAGACCGCCGGAACCAACCGGTTGGCCCGTAACGAACGCAGACTGAAAGGAATATTAGACTCATGGCCAATGCCATTCAGAACCAGATGCCGGCGTCCGAGGACTTCGCCTCTCTCCTTGAAGAGAGCCTGGGTGCCGCCAACGCTTTCGAAGGAACCGTGATCAAGGGGTTGGTCGTCGCCGTGGACGGCGATTTCGCCCTGATCGACGTCGGACTCAAATCCGAGGGGCGCGTGCCCCTGAAGGAATTCGCCCCGCCCGGTCGTCCCGCCGAGATCAAGGCCGGCGACGAGGTCGAGGTCTATGTCGAGCGTTACGAGGACCGCAACGGCGAAGTGATGCTGAGCCGTGAGAAGGCCCGCCGCGAGGAGGCCTGGACCCAGCTCGAAAAGGCGTTCCAGGATACGCAGCGCGTCAGCGGCGTGATCTTCGGCCGCGTCAAGGGCGGCTTCACCGTCGACCTTTCCGGCGCCGTGGCCTTCCTGCCCGGCAGCCAGGTCGACATCCGCCCGGTTCGCGACATCACCCCGTTGATGGGCACCCCGCAGCCCTTCCAGATCCTGAAGATGGACCGGTCGCGCGGCAATATCGTGGTGTCGCGCCGCGCCGTTCTGGAAGAGACCCGCGCCGAGCAGCGGTCCGAGCTGATCGAGTCGCTGCGCGAGGGTCAAGTCCTGGAAGGCGTGGTCAAGAACATCACCGACTACGGCGCGTTCGTCGATCTGGGCGGCGTGGACGGCCTGTTGCACGTCACCGACATCGCCTGGAAGCGCATCAACCACCCGTCCGAGGCCCTGCATATCGGCCAGACGGTGAAGGTCCAGGTGATCCGCTTCAATCCCGAGACGCAGCGCATCTCGCTGGGCATCAAGCAGCTCGAGGCCGATCCCTGGGAAGGCGTCGAGCGCAAGTACCCGGTCAGCGCCAAGTTCACGGGCCGCGTGACCAACATCACCGACTACGGCGCGTTCGTCGAGCTGGAGCCGGGCGTCGAGGGTCTGGTGCACGTCTCCGAGATGAGCTGGACCAAGAAGAACGTCCATCCCGGCAAGATCGTCTCCACTTCGCAAGAGGTCGAGGTGATGGTGCTGGACGTCGATCCGCAGAAGCGCCGCATCTCGCTTGGCCTGAAGCAGACGATGGACAATCCTTGGGAACGCTTCGTCGAGCGCTTCCCGGCCGGTTCCGTGGTCGAGGGCGAGGTCAAGAACATCACCGAGTTCGGTCTGTTCGTAGGCCTTCCCGGCGAGATCGACGGCATGGTCCACCTGTCCGACATCGACTGGGAAAAGCCCGGCGAGCAGGCCATCGCCACCTTCAAGAAGGGCGATCTGGTCAAGGCCAAGGTGCTTGACGTCGACATCGAGAAAGAGCGCATCTCGCTGGGCATGAAGCAGCTTTCCGCCGATCCGTTCCAAGAGGCCATGTCGGCCCTGAAGAAGGGCGACGTGGTGACCTGCACCGTGACGCAGATCACCGAGGGCGGCATCGAAGTGGCGGTCGACGGCGTTTCGGGCTTCATCCGCAAGGCCGAACTGGCGCGCGATCGTTCCGAC
Source organism: Alphaproteobacteria bacterium (assembly GCA_015232485.1). GTDB lineage: Bacteria > Pseudomonadota > Alphaproteobacteria > Rhodospirillales > Magnetospirillaceae > JADFZP01. The sequence goes on along the minus strand of JADFZP010000150.1, from coordinate 3,171 downwards.
CAGCGGCCCGAGCGTTTCGCCGTCGGCGAGAAGCTCGACGCCAAGGTGACCTCGGTCGACCGCGCCTCGCGCAAGCTGGCCCTGTCGGTCAAGGCGCGCGAGATCGACGAAGAGAAGCAGGCGATGGCCGAATACGGCTCGTCCGACTCGGGCGCCTCGTTGGGCGATATCCTGGGCGCGGCGATCAAGCAGGCCCGCGAGGACCGCGAGACCACCGCCGACGACAAGTAAAACACGCTTGAAATCGGGCCGATTGGCTCGATTGACGGAATGGGGCGCCCCTGCCGCGCGGGGGCGCCCCACCTTTTTTCACCTTCGCTTGGAAAATCGTTGTTTTCCAAAGGCGTGGGCTTGACGCACCGTTAACGCTTTGGCACGCTGGGCCACAGAACGGAAGGCTCCAGCAGGATCGCCAATGACAAAGTCGGAACTTATCGCCCGGCTCGCCGAGTTGAACCCGCACCTCTATCAGCGCGACGTCGAGCGAATCGTCACCACCATTTTCGATGAGATCGCCCACGCCCTGGCGCGCGGCGACCGGGTCGAACTACGCGGCTTCGGGGCCTTCTCGATCAAGCGGCGCGACGCCCGGCTGGGGCGCAATCCGCGCACCGGCGCCACCGTCGACGTGGCCGAGAAGGTGGTGCCCTTCTTCAAGACGGGCAAACAATTGCGGGAACGACTGAACACCGAAGACGAGTGAGGGCCAAGCCTTGCGTCTGCTGAGCTGGATCATCGGACTGCCCGTCGCCATCGCGCTGGTGGTGTTCGCCGTGGCGAACCGCCAAATCGTGCCGGTCGATCTGTTTCCCCTGCCGATGTCGGCCGAACTGCCCGTCTATCTGGTGGTGCTGGGGGCGTTGCTGGCCGGCTTCCTGATGGGCCTTCTCGCCGCCTGGATCGCCGGGCACCACCACCGCGCCAAGGCGCGCGCCGAAGCCCGGCGCGCCGCCCACCTGGAACGCGAGGTCGATCGCCTCGCCCCGCCAACCGAACCGGGCCAGTCATGACCACGCGCAACCCCGTCTTCTGCGCCCTCGACACCACCGAGGCCGGCGCCGCCGCCGTGCTCGCCCAGTCGCTCGCCGGTCTGGTCGGCGGCATCAAGCTGGGTTTGGAATTCTTCATCGCCAACGGCCCCGACGGCGTCCGCGCCGTGGCCGAGGGCGGGCCGCCGCTGTTCCTCGATCTCAAGCTGCACGACATTCCCAACACCGTGGCCGGCGCGATGCGCGCCCTGGTGCCGCTGGCGCCCTTGATGACCACGGTGCATGCCGGCGGCGGGCGCGACATGCTGAAGGCCGCCGCGCAGGCCGCCGCCGAATCGGCGGTGCGCCATGGCGTGCGGCGTCCGCTGGTGCTGGCGGTGACGGTGTTGACCAGTTTCGACCAGCCCGGACTCGAAGCCTGCGGGGTGGCCGGCACGGTGGTCGATCAGGTGCGCCGACTGGCCGCGCTGGCCCAGGAATCCGGCGTCGACGGCGTGGTCTGCTCGCCGCACGAGGTGGCCACCCTGCGCGCCCAGTGCGGCCCCGATTTCGCCCTGGTGGTGCCCGGCATCCGCCCCGCATGGTCGGCGGCGGGCGACCAGCGGCGCATCATGACCCCGGCCGACGCCCTGGCCCAGGGCGCCAACTGGCTGGTGATCGGCCGTCCGATCACCGGCGATCCCGACCCCGTGCTGGCGGCGCGACGCATCGCCCAGGAATTGGGAATCGACCCATGACCGTCAAAGCCAAGATCTGCGGCATCACCACCGGCCCGGCCATCGAGGCCGCGGTGGCCGGCGGCGCCGCCTTCATCGGGCTGGTGTTCTTCCAACCCTCGCCGCGCAATCTGCGTCCGGCGGCGGCGGCCAAGCTGATCGAATACCTGCCCGAGGACGTCACCCGGGTCGGACTGATGGTCGATCCCGACGACCGGCTGGTCGACGCGGTGCTGCGCGACGTCCGTCTCGACATGTTGCAGCTTCACGGCCATGAGACGCCCGAGCGCGTCGAGGCGCTGCGCCTGGAATACGGCCTGCCGGTGATGAAGGCCCTGCCGATCGCCGGCCCCGAGGACGTCGAGGCGGCCCGAATCTATGCCGACGTGGCCGACTGGCTGCTGTTCGACGCCAAGCCGCCCAAGGACGCCAGCCGTCCCGGCGGCAACGCGCAAGCCTTCGAGTGGAGCCTGCTGGCCGGCACCACCTGGCCGATTCCCTGGATGCTGGCCGGCGGGCTGACCCCCGAAAACGTCGCCCAGGCGGTGGCGGCCAGCGGCGCGGGCGCCGTCGACGTGTCGTCCGGCGTCGAGGACGCGCCGGGCATCAAAAGCCCGCGCCTGATCCACGCCTTTCTCGAAACGGTGGCGAAACTGGCGTGACCGCCCTCGTCCTGGCCATGGCGGCCTTCCTTCTGTCGCATGGACTTCCCGCCAATCCGCGCCTGCGCGGCCCGCTGATGCGGCTGTTGGGCGCGCGCGGCTTCTTCGTCGCCTATAGCCTGCTGTCGTTGTCGGTGGTCGCGTGGCTGGCCCACGCCTATGCGGCGGCGCCTTACATCGAGCTGTGGCCGCAGGAGCCCTGGACGCGCTGGGTGCCGCCGCTCGCCATGGCGCCGGCCTGCCTGCTGCTGGTGATCGGCCTGTCCAGCCCCAACCCCTACTCGCTGGGCCTGGGCCGCCGCCGCTACAATCCGGCGCGGCCCGGCATCGTCGGCTTGGTCCACCATCCGGTGATCTGGGCTTTGACCCTGTGGGCGGCGGCCCACCTGTTCCCCAACGGCGATCTCGCCTCGCTGGTGCTGTTCGGGCCGCTGCTGGCTTTGTCGCTGAGCGGCCCCCGGGTGCTCGACCGCCGCCGCGCCCGCGATCTGGGCGAAGACTGGGTCCGACTCGCCCCGCGCCTCACCCCGCCACCCGCCCTGCTGGCCCAGATCGGTCCATGGCGCATGGGAGGGGGGATTCTGCTCTATGCGATCCTGTTGTACCTGCATCCTTTGGTGATAGGCGCGTCGCCGCTGCCATTGTGATCATACCGGCGGGCCAATCACTTGACTCGCCTCATCGGCCCCTTTGGTGGTGAATCTTTTTTCTGAACAGTCGATTGCCTTCACGGCCCCAACCGATCCGGCCCGATCGCGTGCATCAGGCGGGCCAGCAGGTCGGGCAGGTCGTGGCGGTGGCGGC
>JADFZP010000149.1:2263-7558 GCA_015232485.1 Alphaproteobacteria bacterium | reverse complement strand
TGTCCGCCGGCGCCCGCGATCAGCAAACGCCTCACGCCGACACCTTCTTGCCCAGGCCAAGGCGCTCGGCGCTGTGCAGGGCGCGCAGTTCCCGCCACCACGCCTCGTGGGCGAGGTACCAGTCGACGGTGCGGGCCAGCCCGCTCTCCAGCGTGGCCGAGGGCCGCCAGCCCAACTCGCCGCGCAGCTTGGTGGCGTCGATGGCGTAGCGGCGGTCGTGGCCGGGCCGGTCGGCGACGAAGGTGATCAGGCGCTCGCGCGGGCCGGCCGGGTCGGGGCGGCGCTCGTCCAGCAGGCGGCACAGCGTCTTGACCAGATCGAGATTGGTGCGCTCGCACTCGCCGCCGATATTGTAGGTCTCGCCGACCCGGCCGCGGGTCATCACGGTCAGCAGGGCCTCGACATGGTCCTCGACGAACAGCCAGTCGCGCACGTTGAGGCCGTCGCCATAGACCGGCAACGGCTTGCCGTCGAGCGCGTTGGCCAGGATCACCGGGATCAGCTTCTCGGGAAACTGGTAGGGGCCGTAATTGTTCGAGCAGTTGGTCACCACCACCGGCAGGCCGTAGGTGTGCTGCCAGGCCCGCGCCAGATGGTCCGAGGCGGCCTTGCTGGCGGCGTAGGGCGAGCGCGGCGCGTAAGGCGTGGTCTCGACGAAGGCGCCCTCGTCGCCCAGGCTGCCATAGACCTCGTCGGTCGAGACGTGATGGAAGCGGAAGGCGTCGCGGCCCGCCGGGTCCAGGCCGTCCCAGTGGCGGCGCGCCGCCTCCAGCATCACCTGGGTGCCGACCACGTTGGTCTCGACGAAGGCGGCCGGCCCGTCGATCGAGCGGTCGACATGGGATTCGGCGGCCAGATGCATCACCGCGTCGGGGCGGTGGCGGGCGAAGATGGCGGCCACCGCCGCCGCGTCGCGGATGTCGGCGTGCTCGAAGACGTAGCGGGGATCGCTCGCCACCTCGGCGACGGTGGTGGGCGAGCCGGCATAGGTCAGCGCGTCGAGATTGACCACGCGGGCCGGGCTGTGGCGGATCAGGTGGCGCACCACCGCCGAGCCGATGAAGCCGGCGCCGCCGGTGACGAGGACGGTGATCGGGCGATCGAGCATGCGAAGGTTCCTCAGAACGGCGGGTCGGCCATGGAGAACAACGGCGGCAGTGCGGCGAGGCGCGGATGGACCCGGTCCTTGTCCGACAGCACCACGGCGGCGGCCGACACCGGCCACGCGATTCCCAAGTCGGGATCGTCCCAGGCCAGCCCGGCATCGTTGGCGGCCGAATAGAAGGCGGTGACCTTGTAGGTCACCAGCGTGTCGGGTTCCAGCGTGCAGAAGCCGTGCGCGAAGCCGCACGGCACGAAAAGCTGGCGTCCGTTTTCGGCCGACAACTCGATCGCGGCGTGGCGGCCGAAGGTGGGCGAATCCCGGCGCAGATCGACCGCGACGTCGAGGATCGCGCCTCGCGCCACCGAAACCAGCTTGGCCTGGGCGGCGGGATTGGTCTGGAAATGCAGCCCGCGCAGCGTGCCCGGCGGGCGCGACAGCGACATGTTGTCCTGCACGAAAACCGGCGAGAATCCGGTCTCCTCGGCGAAGCGGCGGGCGTTGAAGGTCTCGCAGAAAAAGCCGCGCTCGTCGGCGAACCGCCGCGGCTCTACGACGCGCAGCCCGGACAGTCCGAGATCGGAAACCACTGGCGCCATCACGTCCTCGAACATTGACCGGAAGGAGCGCGGCACCATAGCATCCGTCCCGCACGGACGCCACGGGGGACGGAATGGACGACTGGCGCCTGACCACGATGGCCGATTGGGCCGAACGGAGCGGCGCGCCGTTCCGTCCGTTGCGGCCGGCCGTCCGCCCGGCGCGCGATCCGCTCGACCGCCTGGCCCTGCCTTGCCCCGACTATGTCCGCCGCGTCGCCGACGAGTGGTCGGCGGTGGGCGAGCCGGCGCGCTTCGTCGCCACCATCCCCGACGCCCTGGTGGTCGGGCCGCATGGGGTGGTCGGCGCGGCCGACGGGACGCTGTTCTACGACTCGTTCCAGGCCATCCAGCGGATTGGCGAATGCGGCTTCACCCCGGCGCGAGCCCTGCCGGCGCCGCCCGACTGGGAACCCTCGGTGACGGTGCCGCCGGCCTTGTTCGATCTGCCGGTGCGGCCGGGGCCGGTGGCCGGACGCCGGCTGGCCGGCACCTCGCTGCTGGTCGGCTTCATGTGGGACCACAATTATTACCACTGGATGCTCGAGGCGCTGCCCCGCTTGGCGCTGCTGGATGCGGGCGAGGCGGGCTCGGTCGATCGCCTGCTGCTGTTGGCGCCGCGCCACGCCTACAAGATCCGGTCGCTGGAACTGGCCGGGCTCGACCCGTCGCGGGTCGAGTGGATCGGTGACGAGACGGTGGCCTGCGAGCGAGTGGTGTTTCCCTCGCGCATCTGCCGCACCGGCTGGGTGTCGCGCGACGCCGTGGACTGGCTGCGTCGGCGTCTGGCGCCGGCCGAGCGCGGCGGGAGCGGCCGGCGGCTGTTCGTGTCGCGCGGCGACACCGCCAACCGGCGCATGCTGAACGAGGACGAGGTGTTCGACATCTTCCGCGGCCGCGGCTTCGAGCGGGTCGCCTCGGCCGGCCTGACGCTGGACCAGCAGATCGCGCTGTTCTCCCAGGCCGAGGCGGTGGTGGCGCCGCACGGCGCCGGCATGGTCAATTCGCTGTTCATGCGGCCGGGCGGGCTGGTGGTCGACATCATGTCGGCCAGCTACCTCAATCCCGGCATCTGGACGCTGTGCGACGCGGCCGGCCTGGCTTACCAGCCGGTGATCGGCCCGCCGGCCCGCGACGGCGGCGACTTCGTGTTCCCGGCCGAACAGGCGCGACAGGTGGCGGCGGCGCTGTTCGACCCATGCGCTGGATCGGGGCGCCGCTCTTCCTGAGCGGATCGGGCTGTACCGTTGCGAACACCCGCCAAGTCCGGGCATAGTCCGCACCCGGATCCATGGAGACGTGGCATGAAAACCGAGATGCGTCCCGATCCCGAGGTCTCTCGGATCGGTCGCGAGAAATACCAGCTTCAATATCAGGCGGTCCACGCGTCGATCGCCGCGCAGGAAATCGGCCTGGACGGCAAGACCGTGCTGGAAATCGGTGGGAACCTGCCGGCGGGCTTCGTCTTCGACCAGTTGAAGGTGAAACGCTGGGTGGCCATCCAGGAGCCGACCTACTGGAGCGAGATCGGCACCGGGGTGGACCTGGGCGGCGCGCGGGTGCTGCCGATCGAGGAGTGTCCCCCGATCGAGCGGCTCGAGGGCTATACGGTCCTGCTGGGCCAGATCGAGAAGCTGCCGACGGCGCTTTACGGCTCGTTCGACCGCATCTTCTCGGTCGCCGCGTTCGAGCACATCCACGAGCTGGGGCTGGCCCTGCGGATGATGCGGCGCGCGCTGGCCGCCGACGGCGCCCTTTACTCGATGCACGCGCCGATCTGGTCGACCCACGATGGCCATCATCTGCCCAGCGTCACCGACGAGGCCGGCAAGGCGTTTTCGTGCGGCAACGTGCCGATTCCACCCTGGGGCCATCTCCTCATGCGGCCGCCGGAGATGTTTCGCCTTCTGCAGGGCCACATGGATGAGCGGACGGCCAGCAAGATCTGCTATTACGTCTACCATTCTCCGCACATCAACCGGCTATTCTACGAAGATTATCTGAGCTACGCCGGCGTTTCCGGTTTCCGGGGCGAAGTCGCCGGGTTCGTGTGCGGGCCGGTGCCGGAGGACATCCAGCGGCGGCTCGAACTCCTTTATCCGGGCCGCGCGCGGTTCGACGCGCAGGGGCAAGTCATGATCCTGCGTTGACGGCGGGGGACACCCCTATTGCGGTGACCGCCGCCAAGGGACATAGTGCGGCATCGTTTCAGGGCAGGGCGGAACCAATGGCATACAACAGGGGCATCCTGGTCACCGGCGGCGCCGGTTTTCTCGGCTCCCATCTGTGCGAACGCTTGCTCGGGCAGGGTCACAGCGTCATCTGCGTCGACAACTTCTTCACCGGGACGCGCGAAAACGTGTCCCATCTTCTGGGCAATCCCCGCTTCGAGCTGATCCGCCACGACGTCACCTTCCCGCTGTATCTGGAGGTCGACGAGATCTGGAACTTGGCTTGCCCGGCCTCGCCGATCCACTACCAGCACGATCCGGTGGCGACCACCAAGACCAGCGTGCACGGCGCCATCAACATGCTGGGCCTGGCCAAGCGCACGCGGGCGAAGATCTTCCAGGCCTCGACCTCCGAGGTCTACGGCGACCCGGCCGTGCATCCGCAGACCGAGGACTATTGGGGCAACGTCAACCCGATCGGGCCCAGGTCCTGCTATGACGAGGGCAAGCGCTGCGCCGAGACCCTGTTCTTCGACTATCACCGCCAGCACCGGCTGCGCATCAAGGTGGCCCGGCTGTTCAACACCTACGGCCCGCGCATGCATCCGGGCGATGGCCGCGTGGTGTCGAACTTCATCGTCCAGGCGTTGCGCGGCGAGGACATCACGGTCTATGGCGAGGGCACCCAGACCCGCTCGTTCTGCTATGTCGACGACATGATCGAGGGCTTTCTGCGTCTGATGAACAGCCCCGACGAGGTCACCGGGCCGATCAATCTGGGCAATCCGGGCGAGTTCACCATCCGCGAACTGGCCGAGAAGGTGATCGGCCTGACCGGCTCGAAGTCGAAGATCGTCAACAAGCCTTTGCCGGCCGACGACCCGCGCCAGCGCCAGCCCGACATCGGCCGGGCCCGCGAACTGCTCGACTGGCGGCCGACGGTGGCGCTTGAGGAGGGACTCAAGCGGACCATTCCCTATTTCGACGCGCTGCTGCGCGGTGCCTGAAGACGGAAAGGCGATGGTCGCGGCGGGCGAGGGGACGACGATCCTGGTCACCGGTGCCAGCGGGTTCATCGGCGCCGCGCTGTGCCGCCGGCTGGTCCAGGCCGGCCATCGCGTGATCGGCGCCACGCGGCGGCCATTCGGGCGCCTGCCCGAGGGCGTGCGCCGCGCCTGGGTGCCCAGGGTCGGCGCCGGCACCGACTGGGCTCCCCATCTCGACGGCGTCGCCGCCATCGTTCATTTGGCGGCGCCGGCCCACATCACGCGGCGGCTGCCGACGGCGACCGCGGAATCCTTTCGCCACACCATCATCGACGGCACCGAATCGCTGGCTCGCGCGGCGGCGGCGCGGGGCGCGCGGCTGGTGTTCGTCAGCACCGCCAAGGTGCATGGCGAGCGGACCACCGACCGCGCCTTCG
>JADFZP010000149.1:484-2128 GCA_015232485.1 Alphaproteobacteria bacterium | reverse complement strand
GTGCGACTCGCCCCTGCCGCTGCCCTTCGCCACGTTGCGCAATCGCCGCAGCCTGATTCATCTGGACAATTTCGTCGACGCCATCCTGGCGGCGTTGCGCGAGCCGCGCGCCGGCGGACGCGCTTTTCTGCTGGCCGACCAGCGCGATTATTCGACCCGCGAGCTGGCCGCCGGAATCCGCGGGCGGCTCGGCCGGCCCGAGCGGTTCTTCCCGCTGCCCGGCCAAGTGATCGGCGCGGCCTCGCTGCTGCCTGGAATGGCCGACCGCGCCAGCCGGCTGTTCGCCTCGCTGGCGGTCGACACGGCGCGCGTCCGCGCCGAACTCGACTGGCGACCGCGCGCCACGCTCGACGACGGCGTGGCGGAGATGATCGGGGCCTATCAGGCGCGGCGCGATCGGCCCGAGCCCGATGGCGTCGTCTTCGACGGCCGCCCCGAGGAGGACGGCGTCTCGGTGGTGATGGTCTCGTACCGCAACGCCGGACTGCCCGAGGTGCTGGAGGCGGCCCGCCGCGATCCGGCGATCATCGAGATCATCGTGGTCGACAACGGCAACGACGACCGCCTGCTGGCCGAGATCGAGCCCATCCGCGCCGCCGATCCGCGCATCCGGCTGGTCTCGGGCCACGGCAATGTCGGCTTCGCCACCGGATGCAATATCGGCGCGGCGCTGGCGCGGGGCCGCCACCTGCTGCTGCTCAATCCCGACTGCCATCTCGGACCCGACAGCGTCTCGCGGCTGCTGGATCGCTTGGCCGGCATGCCCGGCCTGTGGGTGAGCGGAGTCCGCCTGATCAATCCCGACGGTACCGAGCAGCGCGGCGCGCGGCGCAACATCGGCACGCCGCTGCAATGGATGATCGAGGCGCTGCATTTCGACGATCGCGAGATTCTGCCGCTCGACGGCGTCGAGCGGGTCAATCTGCACCGCCAGCCGATGCCCGAGGGGATCACCGACGTGCCGGCCATCTCGGGCGCCTTCATGTTCATGCCGCGCCGCGCCTACGAGGCGGTCGGCGGCATGGACCCGCGCTATTTCCTGCATTTCGAGGATCTTGATTTCTGCCACAAGATCGGCGCGGCCGGCGGGCGCGTGCTGTTCTGCCCCGAGGTCGCGCTGCTGCACGAGAAGTCGCAGAGCCGCGCCTCGCCCTTGTTCGTCGAGCGCCAGAAATGTCGCAGCATGCGGCTCTATTTCCGCAAGCACTTCTCCGAGGGCGGGGTGGTGGTTCCCACCCTGATCTGGGCGGTGCTGTCTTCGGGCCTGTTGCTGCGCGGGCTGGTGCGCCGCTTGCGCGACGGCGCCGGCCCGCCGCCCAGCGGCGCCACCGCCCGGCGCCCGGCATGAAGCGCATCGTCTACTTGTCCGCCGACGTAGCCAAGCCGGCGGGCGGCGTGCGGACCATGTTCCAGCACGTCGCCTCGCTGAGGGCGATGGGGTGGGACGCCGTGGTGGCGCAGGCCCAGGCGCGGACGCCCGACTGGTTCGAACACGCGGTTCCGGTGATTTCGGACTTCGACACGGGCGACGTCGCGGTGGTGCCCGAGGTGGGCCTGCCCTTCGCCAAGGATCTCCGTCACCTGCCGGAGATGCGCAAGGTCCTGTTCTGCCAGAACCACTTCTTCGCCTTCCGCGGCATGGGC
>JADFZP010000149.1:0-319 GCA_015232485.1 Alphaproteobacteria bacterium | reverse complement strand
GCGCAAGCGGCCGGCCGACGCCGAGATGGTGCGCCAGTTCCTGATCCGGCTGAACCCTCAGACCCGCCAGGTGCCCTGGGTCGCCATCGACGGACGGCGCGAGCGCGACGTGGCGGCGATCCTGGGCGAGTCGGCGGTCTTTCTGGCGCTCGGCCGCCACGAGGGGCTGGGTCTGCCGCCGCTCGAAGCGATGGCGGCGGAATGCGCGGTGGCCGGCTGGGCGGCCTGCGGAGGCGCCGAATACGCCACCGCGGAAAACGGCTTCTGGGCCGCCGAGGACGATCCGCTCGACTGCGCGCGCGCGCTGGCCCGGGCCATC
>JADFZP010000148.1:2128-7558 GCA_015232485.1 Alphaproteobacteria bacterium | reverse complement strand
GTCGTGCAGGGTCAACCTGCACCGAGGGTTCGAATCCCTCTCCCTCCGCCATTTTGTTTTCGGAAACCTCCAACTCGGTTCCTAGTGGACGCCGGAGGACCCGTGGACGAACTGCGGCTCAAGATCGACGTCTTTCGACCGGACACCATCCCGATGGCGCGTCTGGCGGAGTACATGGCGGCACTGGCCGACCTTCTTGGCAACGAGAAGAGCGTTCATTTCGTGCGCCTGGACCCTGGAAGCGTCGAACTGGTTCATCGCGTCGATTTGGAGGACCAGCCCAAGGTGCAGGCCCGCCTGGAGGCTCTCCGCAGGGGCGACGGCGCCGCCGACGCGGTCAAGGCGTTTCGTCGCCTTGACAACATGCTGGCCGACGACGACGCCGTTGGCGCGCTGACCGCCGACCACGACGCCGTCGTGATCCAGTTTCCCGGCAAGACTCGACCCAAGCCCATCGAGTACGGCACCTTCAGCCAGCAGGGCAGCTTCGACGGCATTCCCGTGAAGGTGGGGGGGCTCGCCGAGATGGTGCCGGTCCACCTCCAGGAGACCGGGCCGACCGCGCTGGTGCACAACTGCGTCGCCAGCCGGGACATCGCGCGCGCCATCGCGGCGCACCTGTTCGAGACGCCCATCAGGGTACATGGGAATGGGCGATGGCGGCGCGAGACGAGTGGCGCCTGGACGCTGACCCGCTTCCTCATCAGCGATTTCGAGGTACTGGACGACGCACCCCTCGACGCCGTGGTGGCCCGGCTGCGCGCCGTCCAGGGCTTTGGCTGGCGGAACGTCGAGAACCCGCTGGCGACCCTGCGCGATCTTCGCGGCGACGAGGATATCGTCCACTGATGGTGATCTTCGACGCCAACTTCCTGCTGCTGCTCCTCGATCCCGATGTGGACGTTCCCGCCGACCCGGCAACGGGGCAACCGCTCACCCGGGCCAAGGCGCGCGTCGAACACCTGATCGCCGGATTATCCCAGAGTTACGAGTTACGGTGACAGAGTTACGGTGACAGTGCACTTATTGACGAGAGGCAGCCAGTTGGTGGAGAATGGGGCATGAGCCGCCTTGCCCGCCTCGTCGTTCCCGGACTGCCGCACCACGTCACCCAGCGCGGTAATGGCCGTGCGCAGGTATTTTTCGATGATGACGATTATTCGCTCTATCGCGCCTTGCTGGCCGAGTCCTGCCGGGCCGCCGGGGTCGGGGTGTGGGCATGGGTGGTCGGGCCGACGAAATCGCCACCTGAGGCCGATTCAATCCGCCACCCGGGGCCGATTGAAACCGCCACCCGAGGCCGATGATTTCGCCACCCCCTTCCGAAGGCGTCGACCACCGACAGGTTCGCGGGCACTGCTGGCGGGGTGGACTGTAGAGCGGCATATAATCGCCAGTCAAGAGGCGATTTCCTGCAGCGGAATAAGTTGTTTTTGGCGTCAATCAAGAGTGTAGACAGTAATGTCCAAGCACCGACAGGCGGGTTGTCCAGGGAGTCCACAGGAGGGACCCGCCCCCGGAGCGGAGCGCCCTTGGCGCACAGCGGAGCGGAGGGGGCGGGAGGTGCCTGTGGGCCCCCCTGGGCAACCCGCAGGGTGGGGGTCCGGGGGAGGGATTTGGGGCGAAAGGGTCACCCGTCCATGGCGGGCCTTTCGTCAGTCACGCCGTCCGGCTGGTCGTCGGTGGCCGGCGCAAACCGGGGGCGCATGGTCTTGCCCTTCAGATCCAGGCGATAGGCATTGTGCACGAGCCGGTCGAGGAGGGCATCGGCGTAGGTCGGGTCGCCAATCATGTCATGCCAGCGGTCGACCGGCAGCTGGGTGGCGATGATGGTCGAGGCCCGGCCGTGGCGGTCGTCGATCAACTCCATCAGGTCGCGCCGCTGCTCGGCGGTGAGTTTCTGCATGAGCCAGTCGTCGAGGATGAGGACCCGGGTCCTGGCCAGATTGGTCAGGGCGCGGGCCTGACGGCCATGCAGCCGGGCCACCGCCAGATCGTCGAGCAGGCGGGACAGCCGCTTGTAGATCACGGAATGGCCGTCCCTGGCCGCCTGGTTGCCGAGGGCGCATGAAATCCAACTCTTTCCGATGCCCGCCGGGCCGAGGACGAGAACATTGAGATTGCGGCGGATCCACTGCCCGGTGGCGAGGGTGTGGATGGTGCCGCGATCGAGGTTGCGCGGCGTCCTGAGGTCGAGATTCTCGACGCAGGCCGTTTGGCGCATGCCGGCCCGCTTCAGCCGCTGTTTGAGCTGGGCGCTGAGCACTGCGGACTGCTGCAGATCGACAAGCATCGCGAAGCGCTCCGCGAACGGCATGGCCTCGATGTCGGGCTGGGTCATCTGCGCCCGCAGCGCGTCGGCCATCGCGCCCAGCTTCATGGCATGAAGCTTTTCAATGGTTTGTTGAAGCATGGGGGTCTCCTCAATGGAAGGTGCCGGGTGGATGGAGGTTTGCGTGCTGGCCGGCGCCCTCGTCACCGATCGCCTCGGGCAACGGCCGACCATGCTTGAGCAGATCCTCGACGTAGCCGGAGGAACGGGCGCCGGCGACGAGCGCGCGCTGGCAGGCCGCCTCGATGCGATCCGGGTATTTGCCGGCCATGCGCAGGATGCCCAGGCAGGAGCGGAGCCCCTGCTCGATATGGTCGCGGCCGGTCAGCAGGCGCTCGACATACTCGCGGGTGGCCACGCCAATCTTGGCCGCCTCATCGCGCACCCAGTCCGGCGTCCGCTTGGCGATGGCGGAATGGGCCGGCGGCATGTGCTCGGCCAGCGTCGACTCGCGCTTCTGGCCGGTCAGTCGGGGATGGCTGGCGACCCGCTCGCCCCGGTGGTAGATCTGCACGAGACCGGGCGTGAGGAAGGCGTCGACCTCCTTGTGCACCAGGGCATAGGGGACCGAGTAGAGGTGCCGGCGGTCGAGGATGATGTGATAGTCGACATTGACCCTCAGCCGCAGGCGCCATTCGCCGACCTCGTATGGCTCGGCCGGCAGCGGCTTGAGCGCCGCCCGCTCGACCGCCTCGAACAGCGTCCGCCGGCTGCCCTCGCGCGGCGGCGCCATCGGCCGGTCGTTCAACTCGATGACGCGGGCCTGGAGCGCTTTGTTGAATTCGGGCAAGGAGAAGAACTTCTGGTTGCGCAGCGGCGCCAGCAGCCAGCGATAAACCTGGATCACGCCGCTTTCCGCCGACGGCTTGTCCTTGGGCTTTCCCTTCCGCGCCGGCAGCACCACCGTGCCGTAATGCCTGATCAGCGCGGCGTAGCTGGCGTTGATCACCGGGTCCCAGTAGGACGCATGGGTGACCCCGGTCTTGAGATTGTCGGGCACCACTCGAGCGGGCACGCCCCCGATGAACTGGAACAGCCGGACATGGGTGGAAAGCCAGTCCTCGGTGCCCTGGGTCCAGCTGCCCTCGGCATAGATCAGCCCGGAGCACGGCAGGCAGGCGACGAAGATGTTGACCTCGCGGACGACGCCCTGGTCGATAATCGTCACCTTGTCGCCGGCGTAATCGACCTGCACAGCCTCACCGGCGCGGTGCACTTGGCGCATCGCCAGGCCACGCCCCGAGCTTTTCTGCCACTCCTTGAGCCGCCGCTTGAATTGGCTGAACTCGTAGCCATCGGGGTAATCGGCCTTGTACTCCATCCACAGCAGCTTGCGCGTGACGTGCTTGTGCTTGCGCAACTCCTCGTCGATTTTGGTCCAGTCCGGCACCGGGCGCTTCGGCTCGGCCGGCGGCGGGAACAGCGCCACCTCCAGCGCCTCGTCCGTCATCGTCTCGGCCTTCGTCGCGTCAATGCCGGCGGTCTTCGCCCGTGAAAGATACTCACGCACCGTCGAGCGCGACATGGCGCCGCCCCTGGCGATGGCGCTGATATTGTCCCCCATGGCGGCCGACAGCCGCAAAACTTCCCTGATCCGCCGCATCTCCGACCTCGGTCTCGGCATCGTCTCCCCCTGATTGGCAAAAAGGGGCGACGATACGCGCGATTACTTCGATGTCAGCAGCGGTCCACGTCCCGCCCGGGGGTGGCGAAAACTTCGGCCTCGGGTGGCGCTTTCAATCGGCCTCGGGTGGCGATTTCGTCGGCCTCAGGTGGCGGTTTCAATCGGCCTCAGGTGGCGGTTTCGATCGGCCCGGTCATGTTGGCCGAAACCCTCCGCGAAGCGTGGCCGCTTGACCCCGGCGCCCTCCACGTCCTCCCCGGCCTTGCGGCTCGCGTCGCCCAACACGAACGCAGCGTGTTCGCCTTCATTGACGCCGCGGACCTTTCCCGAAGGGTATCCCTGAAGGACGTGTACGACCATTTCGCGCCCGCAATGGAGACCGACGTGGGGATCGGCGGTTCCCACCGCAGGTGGCTTGAGACCGAGAGCGCCCTCTCCAAGACGGAGGGGCCGGAGGAGGCCTTGGTGGTGGTCGCGGCCGCCCTGCTCGGCTTGGGGGCTTCGGGCCAGCGGGTCAGGGTTTCCAAGTCCACGCTCCTCGCCGCAGTGTCGCCTGACGGGATCGGACCCTCTGGGGAGGCGGCGGTTGAATCGCTCCTCTCCCGAAAGCTGCTTATCCATCGGCGCCGAACGGACGACATCTCCGTGTGGCACGGGACCGACATCGACCTCAGGGGCCGGCTTGAGGACGAGCGCGCGAGGATGGAGGGCGACTTCGAGCTTGTTCCCTTCCTGACCGCGAGGCGTCCCGCGCCTGCCGCGAGGCCGGTTCGGCACAACCTTGCCAAGTGGATCCGACGGGCCTGGAGTGGGGCGTACGTCGCGGCGTCGGACCTGTGTTCGGCAGGAGGGACCCATCCGCTGCTGGCTTTGGACCCCGGTGAGGACGGAAGGGTGCTCTACGTGGTCGCGGAGGGAGCCAAGGAAGCCGAGGCGGCCGTCCTGGCGGTGCCTGACCTGTTGCCGCGGGACGGCTCCGTCGTCGCATGCGTGTGCGAGGAACCCCTGCCGCTGTCGGAACTGGCGATCGAGGTCGCCTGCCTTGAGAGGCTGGCCAAGGACGATGGGCTTCTGGCCAGCGATCCGCTGGCGGGGACGGAGATCGCCCACATGGCGGACGCCGCCATCGAGGCGCTGGACCGCCTCCTCGACCGGGTCGTCACGCCCGGCAAGGGGAAGCAGGCGTGGTTCGCCGGCGGCGGCCGATTGGACGTCCATGACTTCCCTTCGCTCGCGGAGGCGATATCGGATGTGGCCGATGCCCGCTTCCCGAAGACGCCGCAAGTCCGGAACGAACTTGTCGTGAAGAGGCGCCTGTCCAGACAGATGGTGAACGCGCGGAAGCGCCTTCTCCTGAACGTCCTGGAACGCGACGGCCAGCCCCACCTTGGATGCGACGTGGGCGGCGGCACGCCGGACGTGGCCATGTACCGCACCGTCCTGCAAAGGACCGGCCTCTACCGGGACGAAGGGG
>JADFZP010000148.1:1608-2094 GCA_015232485.1 Alphaproteobacteria bacterium | reverse complement strand
GACCTTGCCCTGCGGGCCGTATGGCTGGAGTTCCAGAGATTCTTCCAGACTCCCGGCAAGCGCCGGATGGCGGACCTTGTCGCCACACTGCTTGCCCCGCCGTTCGGATTGCGCGCGGGCCTCCACCCCATCCTTGCGGCGGCGGGACTGCGAGCCTTCGGCCGCGCGGTCGCCATCCGTGGCGACGGCGTGTGGGTTCCGGACATCCTCGCTTCGGAGATCGAAGAGATGTGCGCCAGGCCGGAGGCGTTCGAGGTCGAGGTCTTCGACGTGGACGGGGCACTGGGGGAATACCTCCGGGAAATCTCCGAGGAGTTCGGCAGCCCGGCCCCCGACGAGTGCGACCTGCTGCGCCATGCCCAGGACGCTTTGCAGGCGTGGCTTGTCCAGTTGCCCGCCTCGGCCTTGAGCTCGAAGCATGCGGACCAGAAGGTCAACCAGTTCCGGGCGGCGGTCTCCACCGGGCACGACCCAGTGGACGTGATC
>JADFZP010000148.1:0-1598 GCA_015232485.1 Alphaproteobacteria bacterium | reverse complement strand
AGGCGGCTGCCTATGCTGGCTACTGCGGGGCGGCCTGGGCCGGAGACGCTGGAGGCGGTGCGCCGATGCCGCAAGGCCCTGGAATCGGTTGTCGAGGGATATCAGGCAGAGGCCGTGCGTGTGGTGCGGCACACTCTCAGCGTGTCCAAGTCGGACGCGGGTGACGCCTTGGCGGCCGCGAAGGAATGGGCGTCCTGCTTCTCGGTCGCGGGTGTGGCGACGAGCGACCAGAACGCAAGGGCGCTCCTTTCGCGAGCGGCCGCGGCGACGGACGGGCGCTACACGGAAGTCTCGTTCGCAAGGGCGCTGTCGATGCTTCTCATCGGTCTCGACTTTGACCGCTGGGACGAGCGCACTGCCACCGAGTTCGCGCGCCGGCTCACGGCTGTGGCCGAACAGCTGGAGGAGGCAGCCATGTCCGCAGACGTCCCCGATCCTGCGATCCGTCCTGTCCTGGAGGCACGGGCGGGGGCACTCCTGGCGAAGTTGGCGAAGGTCGCCGGGCCGGACGCGGCGAGGGTCTTGCTCGAAGGAATATTCGGCCGAGAGGGGAAGGGCTGATGGCGACAACGGTTGCGGATGCGATCGCCGACAAGTCGGCGCGGCACATTCTGTCCTTTTCCGGGGGCAAGGACTCGACCGCGCTCGCGATCTGGATGCTGGAGCGGCATCCCGACGTGAGGTTCGAGATAGTGTTCACGGACACCGGGGTCGAACTGCCCGAGACTTATGCGTACATCCGCCGGTTCGAGGCGATCTTCGGCGTGACGGTCACCAAACTCAACGCCCTCGACCTGCTCGGCGTTAAGGAAAAGGGGGACAGGAACCCTTTCGACGTCTTCCTGAAGGAATACTACGGCGGCTTCATGCCATCCCCGCAGGCCCGCTGGTGCACCCGCGTCCTGAAGATCAAGCCGTTCGAGGCGTACATCGGCAGGGACAAGGCATACAGCTACATCGGCATCCGGGGCGACGAGGACCGAGAGGGCTACACCCAACGCAAGCCGGTCGTCCTCTCCGAGGAGCCGAACATCATCCCGGTGTATCCATTCAAGGAGGCCGGCTGCGGGCTCAAGGATGTCATCGCGATCCTGGAGGATTCCGGCCTGGGGGTCCCGCCCTACTACTCCTGGCGCTCCCGGTCCGGATGCTACTTCTGCTTCTACCAGGCGGTCGGCGAATGGCAGGGCCTGAAGGAGCACCATCCGGAGCTTTTCGAAAGGGCCAAGAGGTACGAGAAGGTCGAGGGGGGCCGTCCGTACACCTGGGCCGAGAGCCGGTCGCTCGAAGACATCGAGAGGCTGGAGCGCCGCTACGACGTCGCCGACGGGCTGGAGCTCGACGGCTGCGCCATCTGCCACCTGTGAGAGGGGACCATGCCGGACAACCCACTCGTCAACTTCCTTCGGAGCTACGGGCCGTCGGCCGCCTCCGACTCCCTCTGCGACGAGCACGTGCAGGCGGCCGTCAGGCAGCACGGCGTTCGCCCTGTCGAGATCCCGGCGCCCCGGATGGAGGACATCAGGGAGGCCCTGCTCGGCGACACGCCCACGAACGTGATCCTGACGGGCACTGCGGGCGACGGAAAGACCTACCAC
>JADFZP010000147.1 GCA_015232485.1 Alphaproteobacteria bacterium | reverse complement strand
CATGACGCCCAGCGCGTACTGGCCGCGCGCGTCGTTCAGTTCGGCCGCCGCGGCGTACCAGCGCAACGCCTGCCGGGGATCGGTCGGGCGCAGCAGGTTGCCCAGCGCCACTTGCGCGGCGGGGTCGCCGGCCTCGGCTTCGGGGCGCAACACGGCCGGGTCGGTCGGCGGCGTGGGAAGGATCAGCGGGTCGGGATCGGGCTCGGGGCGGGCCAGCCCCAAAGGCGGCGGCGGCGCTTCGACGGGAGCCTCGATCGGAATGCCCTCGGCCGCCATGCGGCGCAGCACGCTGGCCGCCTCGGCATGGTTCTGGCGCGCCGCCAGCAGCAGCCACTTCACCGCCAGGGACACGTCCCGTTCGACCTGGTAGCCCAGGCGATACATGTTGCCCAGATTGAACTGCGCCGCCGGGTCGCCGGCGTCGGCCGCCTGCCGGTTCCTGGTCACGACCTCGTTTTCGCGCGCCATCGCCCCGCCCCTCGACCTGCACCGTTTCGAAGGATGCAGCATGGACAAGCGCCTGTCGAGCACGCGCCTATCCGGAAGGTTTGATTCCTTGGGCTTGGCGCAATACCATCACGGGCGAACGAGTAAGCGAGGAACGCCGTGTCCGGCAAGATCGTCTACGATCGGCTGGTCTTTTATCCGGGCGATGAAATATTCGCCGAGGGGGATGTGGGGAATTGGGCGTACCTCATCCAGTCGGGCGAGGTGGCGATCCTGAAGACACGCCCCGACGGCAGCGAGGAGAAGCTGGCCGTGCTCGGCCCCGGCCGGGTGTTCGGCGAGATGGCCTTGATCGACGACCAGCCGCGCATGGCGGCGGCGCGGGCCACCCAGGAATCCACCCTGGTGCTGATCGACCGCTACACCTTCAGCAGCAAGGTCAAGAAAAGCGACCCGTTCGTGCGCGAGCTGTTGCAGAACTTCACCCTCAATCTGCGCTCGATGGCCGCCCGGCGCGGTCCGGCCGGCCGGGCGTCGGGAGACTGATGGACCTCGATCTGATCGCCAAGCGCCTCGAAGCCTTAGGGAATCCGACGCGGCTCGAGGTGTTCCGCATCCTGGTGCGCGGTGGGCCGGCCGGGCTGCCGGTCGCCGAGGTGCGGCGGCGCGCCGGAGTGCCGGGCTCGACCTTGTCGCACCACCTGCATCGCCTGATCGGCGTCGGCTTGGTGACGCAGGAGCGCCAAGGCACCACCCTGATCTGCCGCGCCGATTTCGCCGCGATGAACGAGACCCTGGGCTTTCTGATGGCCGAGTGCTGCGCCGACGCTTGCAAGTGAATTTTTTTTGGTCAATATTTCCAGAACAATCGAAATATGGAGTTTCCGCCATGACCGCCCTCGCTCTCGGCTTTGGCCGCGCCCTGCGCGGAGTCGACGCGCCGCTGGCCGCGCTGGTGCTCGCTTTCGCGGCGCTCGCGGTGGCGGCGCCGGATCAGGCGGCGGCCTCGGCGCGCTTCGTTCTGGCCAATCTGTGGAAGGTGGCGCCGTTCCTGCTCGCCTCGGTGGCGTTGGCCGCGGCGAGCCGGGCGAGCGGCGCCGACAACCTGATCGCCCGCGCCTTCCAGGGCAATCCGGCGATGATGGTGGTGCTGGCGGCGGCGATGGGCGCGCTGTCGCCGTTCTGCTCGTGTGGCGTGATCCCGCTGATCGCGGCGCTTCTGACGATGGGCGTGCCGCTGGCCCCGGTGATGGCCTTCTGGCTGGCCTCGCCGCTGATGGACCCCTCGATGTTCGTGCTGACGGCGGGCACGCTGGGGTTCGCCTTCGCGGTGGCCAAGACGGCGGCGGCGGTGGGCATCGGGCTGCTGGGCGGCTTTGGCACCCTGGCGCTGATGCGCAACGGCCTGCTGGCCCGGCCGTTGCGCGAAGGGGTCGG
Source organism: Alphaproteobacteria bacterium (assembly GCA_015232485.1). Lineage (GTDB taxonomy): Bacteria > Pseudomonadota > Alphaproteobacteria > Rhodospirillales > Magnetospirillaceae > JADFZP01. The sequence continues at coordinate 5,696 of JADFZP010000147.1, read as the reverse complement.
CGGCGCCAAGATCCGCAAGCCGAAGCAAGTGGTCTGGCGCTTCTGGGCCGAGCCCGAGCGGCGCGCCACCTTCCTGTCGAATGGCGGAACCAACCTGCTGTTCCTCGGGCAATGGCTGGCGCTCGCCTTCCTGCTGGAAAGCCTGATGGTGGCCTGGGTGCCCAACGAGGCGGTCGCCAAAGTGGCGGGCGGCGAGGGCCTCCTGCCGGTGGTGCTGGCCGCCCTGGTGGGAATTCCCGCTTACCTCAACGGCTATGCGGCGCTGCCGCTGGTCGGCGGGCTGATCGAACAAGGCATGGCGCCGGGCGCCGGCATGGCCTTCCTGCTGGCGGGCGGCGTGACCAGCGTTCCGGCGGCGATGGCGGTGTGGGCGTTGGCCCGCCCGCCGGTGTTCGCCGCCTATCTCGGCTTCGCCCTGGTTGGCGCGGTGGCGTCGGGACTGCTGTTCGGCTGGCTGGTTTAGCCCAGGGCTGGCCCGCGCATCGGAGTTCCAAGCCCGAAGGGGGACTTTCGCCAAGGCGCGCCGCGCCCACCTTCTTTCCAATGTTACGAAGGAGGATGTGCCATGACCCTGCAACTTGGGCAACTCGCGCCGGACTTTAAGGCGGAAACCACCATGGGGCCGATCCGCTTCCACGAATGGCTGGGAAATTCTTGGGGCGTGCTGTTCTCCCATCCCAAGGACTTCACCCCGGTCTGCACCACCGAACTGGGCGAGGTGGCGCGCCTGCGACCCGAATTCGAGCGCCGCGGCGTCAAGGTGATCGGGCTGTCGGTCGACGACGTCACCAGCCATCGCGGCTGGGCCGGCGACATCGAGGAGACCCAGGGCACCCCGCTGAACTTCCCGCTGATCGGCGACGCCGACCGCAAGATTTCCGACATGTACGGGATGATCCACCCCGACGCCAGCGACACGCTGACGGTGCGCTCGGTGTTCCTCATCGACCCGAACAAGAAGGTGCGGCTGATCCTGACCTACCCCGCCAGTTGCGGGCGGAACTTCCAGGAGATCCTGCGGGCCATCGACTCGTTGCAGCTTACCGATCAGTACAGCGTGGCGACTCCGGTCAATTGGCAAGAGGGCCAGGACGTCATCATCGTCCCCTCGCTGGTCGACGAGGACGAGATCCGCGCCAAGTTCCCCAAGGGCTACAAGGCGCTGAAGCCCTATCTCCGGGTGACTCCGCAGCCAAATCGCTGAGCGGGCGCGATTTTCACCTGACATCCGGCGGCCGGGCCTCCAAATAAGAAACCAGCCCGGTCCACGGAGACGACGATGTTGATAAGACGCCCGCCCGACATCAAACCATCCGAGATCACGCCGCGCGGCCTGTATCTCGATCGACGCCGCTTCATGCTGGCGGCGGGGGCTTTGATCCTTCTGCCGGGGTCGGCGGGCGCGGCTTTGCGCTTCGACGGGGCGGTCAAGACGCGCTGGGGCGAGGGCCTGGACATCACCAGCGTCGAGGACGCCACCTCGTACAACAATTTCGTCGAGCTGGGTTCGGACAAGTCGTCACCCAAGCGCAACGCGGCGGCGCTGGTCACCCGCCCGTGGTCGGTGACGGTCGAGGGCGAATGCCTGAAGCCCGGCGCGCTGGGCGTCGAGGATCTGCTTGCGCCGCATCCGCTGGAGGAGCGGATCTACCGCCTGCGCTGCGTCGAGGGCTGGTCGATGGTGATCCCTTGGGTGGGGGTGCCGCTCGGCCGGGTGCTCCAGCGGTTCGAGCCGACCTCGCGCGCCAAATGGGTGGAATTCACCACCTTGCACGACCCCCAAAGGCTGCCCGGCCAGCGGCGGGCGGTGCTCGACTGGCCCTATGTCGAGGGCCTGCGCATCGACGAGGCCACCCACCCGCTCAGCCTGCTGGCGGTCGGCATGTATGGCGACGAACTGCCGGCCCAGAACGGCGCGCCGCTGCGCCTCGTGGTGCCTTGGAAATACGGCTTCAAAAGCATCAAGTCGATCGTCCGCATCCGCTTCTCCGAGACGCGGCCCAAGACCACCTGGAACATCGCCCAGCCCGATGAATACGGCTTTTGGGCCAACGTCAATCCCGAGGTCGACCACCCCCGCTGGAGCCAGAAGAAGGAACGCCGCATCGGCCAGTTCTTCAAGATCAAGACGGACATGTTCAACGGCTATGCGAGCGAGGTCGCCCATCTTTACGCCGGCATGGACTTGGCCAGGGACTTCTGATGGCCGGACCACGCCGCCCCGACTGGGCCAAGCGGGGCCTGTTCGTCTTGTGCCTGGTGCCGCTGGCGTGGCTCGCCTTCGACGTGGCGAACGACGCGCTGGGCGCCAATCCGATCGAGGCGGTCAATCGCCGGCTTGGCGACTGGGCGATTCGCCTGCTGCTGATCTCGCTGGCCGTCACGCCGTTGCGCCAAGCCTTCCATTGGCCTCAGGCGGCCCGCATGCGCCGCATGCTGGGCCTGTTCGCGTTCTTCTACGTGGCCCTGCATGTGACCAGCTATCTGGTGCTCGACCAGTTCTTCGACTGGGCCGAAATCTGGGCGGACGTGGTCAAGCGCAAATACATGACCTTCGGAATGCTGGCCTTCACGCTGCTGCTGCCGTTGGCGATCACCTCGACCGACGCGATGGTCAAGCGGTTGGGCGGAGCGCGCTGGCGACGACTGCACCGGCTGGTCCACCTCGCCGCGGTGCTGGCGGTGCTGCATCATTTCTTCCTGGTCAAGGTCGACACGACCGAGCCGCTACTCTACGGCCTTATTCTGGCGGTCCTTCTCGGCTGGCGCGTCGCCAAAATAAAAGCCACAAGCAAATCAGTGGCATAGACAGAGGCGCCGGCGGTTCCTCTTTCGGATCGTGACGATTCGTGGTACCATTCGCAACAAATCGAGGAGGGACATGATGAGACCGCTCGAAAGCCACGTCGAGATCAGCTCCCACGTCTGGATGTATAACCGGCTTCGCGAACTTCTCATTCGCGAGGGCATGGTCGTTCAAAGCTCGGACGAGGAAGACGTCAAGGCCGCCATCGGCGAATGGCTGGAGATGGTGGCCCGCGCCCGCAAGGTCCACTGAACGAGCTAGCTGGTGCACGGAACCTCCCGGACAAAAGTGAACCTTTTGTTGGCGTCAGTGCACTAGCGCACGGAACCTCCCACGCCGTCATGCCCGGACTTGATCCGGGCATCCACATGACAGCCGTACAAGCCGTTGTTTCCGCTTTCTCTTCCGCGGACAGATGTGGATGGCCGGGTCAAGCCCCATAGGCGCTAATACCAACCCTCCGTGAGCGCGACTCACGAAGGGTCTTCCCCTGAGCGGGGGAATGTGATTCACCATGGCAGTCACAGCGATGAGGTTTGCCATGGCCGCTCCCATTCCCTTGCGGCGGGATTACGACGCAGCTGCGCTACGCCATGAAGCGCGGTCGGTGCGCGATCCGGACCAAGTCCGGCGCCTTTTGGCATTGGCCACGATCTACGCCGGCGAGCCACGATCCATGGCGGCGACGGTCGGCGGTGTCGGTCTCCAGACGGTGCGGGACTGGGTGCTGAAATTCAACGCCTCGGGGCCGGCAGGGTTGCTGGCGGGCAAGGCGCCTGGCAAGGAATCGATCCTGAAGAACGACCACCGGGCGGCACTGCGTCGGATCGTGGAGGCGGGGCCGATCCCGGCGGTGCATGGGGTGGTGCGGTGGCGGATCGTCGATTTGGTCCAGTGGCTCTGGGAGGAATTTCGCGTTTCGATCTCCGAGCAGACGATGAGCCGCGAGCTGCGTGCGATGGGCTTTCGCAAGCTGACGGCCCGCCCCCGCCACCATGCCCAGGACCCGGAGGCCGCCAATGCTTTTAAAAAAACTTCCCCTCGCTCCTGGCGACCATCCAAGCGTGCGAGGCAGCAGGCAAGCGCATAGAAATCTGGTTCCAGGACGAGGCCCGCATCGGCCAAAAGAACAAGATCACCCGCCGCTGGGCCGCTCGCGGCTCTCGGCCGATCGCCCCGCACGACCAGCGCACGCGCTCGGCCTACCTGTTCGGCGCGATCTGTCCGGCCGAGGGCAAGGGCGCGGCCCTGGTCCTGCCACGCTGCTCAACGGATGGGATGGCGCTGCATCTGGAGGAGATTTCCCGGACGGTGGCGCCCGACGCCCATGCCGTCATCCTGCTCGATCAGGCCGGCTGGCACACCACCGCCAAACTCACCGTACCCGTCAACATCACTCTGATGCCGCTGCCCCCGAAGTCGCCCGAGTTGAACCCGGTCGAGAACATCTGGCAGTTCATGCGCGACAACTGGCTGTCAAACCGGGTTTTCACCTCATACCAGGACATCGTCAACCATTGCTGCTATTCTTGGAACACCCTTGTCGAACAACCGTGGAGAATTATGTCCATCGGCCTGCGCGACTGGGCTCATGAATGCTGATCAACGAGTCTTGGTATTAGAGGACTTCGTGATGATCAAGAGCTTGAGATCGGAATCGGACTTGAGTCTGCCGATGACTTTATTCGGCAGGTGACTCTCAACAAAGGGACGCCACGGCAGGAATTCGAGGAGGCAATTCGCCGCATTGCAGCGCTGCCTTTGGAACAAAGAAGGCGCGTTCGCCCGGTTGCATATGTCTTCGTTAAGCCGCCTTGGCTAGCGGAAGCGGAGGCAATCACGGACTGCATAAAGACAATGGAATATATACATGCATTGAGCAGTAGCACTGGGATTGGCATTGTTCCGAAACTCGAGCCAGCAATTATATCTGAGGGAACACTGCTCAGTGTTTTATGGAGAGATAAGAGGTATCAACCACTCAGTTACCGGGCTATCTTGGAAATACTCGTTCGCATTGATCGCCATCAACTCTGCTCCGATCTAATACAGAAAATTCGCATCGGTACACGGGGGGATATGGACGAGTCGGCAAAAATTCCGGCTGTCTATCGCCCTGATGGGCGCTTCGATCAATATGATTTTACAGTATACGGAGGAATTCAGCAATTCAATCAACACCACAATCTGGCAGCAGTTTTTGGCCTATTTCAGGCCGTCTATAGGGCGAGGGGCGAGGATATTCTCGATAGAAATCAATCGCTATTGCCTTGGGCGAGGAGTACGTTTAAAAGTATGTCTGAGTGCGCTATCCTGAGGTACATTTCTGATAACAGAGATGCCATTAACACAGCATCTGCCGGAAGCGCTATTTCCAGAGAGGCAAGATATGTCGGGAAGCTGTTCAAGTTTCTTGATATTGTAGAGGGGCACAAGGACGGCGGGAGTCGACTCAGAATTAATGCTCCGAATTGGTGGGGTAACCTTCATGACCACAATAGGGAGATGGCTGGTGCACGAAACGAGATTGAGGCAGAAATAAGGGAGCTGTTCTCCACCCAACTGTCGTACTCAGATGTCAGTCTTCTTGATGCCTACGCAGAGGATGGAGATAGTCGCTTTATTAGAGTGAAGCTTGAAATTTCCGATCTTCTGCAGCGTCAGGTGTATGAAATATACGCAGCTATACCGTCATAGGGTTGCGGTGACAGGATTACGGTGATCGTGGGATTTCGGTGACAGGATCGCGAATCGCGGTGACAGTGCGCTCAATCCCCAGAGTCACGGCGGCCCAATTCACTCGCGGCGTCCGGTCCGCTACACCGCGAACGAGTCGACATGTCCGACCATGATGCCCTCTATCACCGCCTGTTCTCGCATCCGCTGATGG
>JADFZP010000146.1:7237-7680 GCA_015232485.1 Alphaproteobacteria bacterium | reverse complement strand
GCCTGCCGCCCGACGACCTGGATTGGACCAACGGTCTGGCCACCGCGTGGCGGCCGGGCGAGGACGCCGCGGCGGCCCGATTGGCGGACTTCGTCGACGAGTCGCTGGGCCAGTACGCGACGGCGCGCGATCGTCCCGACCAGCCGGGCACCTCGCGCCTGTCGCCCCACCTGTCGTTTGGCGAGATCGGGCCGCGGCAGTTACGCCAAGCGGTCGGCGCGGCCTCGCTGGGCGGCGGCGAGCCGTTCCTGCGCCAGTTGGGCTGGCGGGAATTCGCCTGGCATCTGCTGCACCACGCGCCCGGCATGGAACACGTCCCGCTACGGCCGGAATTCGCCCATTTTCCGTGGCGCTCGGACGACGAGCTGTTCGAGGCGTGGTGCCAGGGACGCACCGGCTATCCGATCGTCGACGCCGGCATGCGCTGCCTGTGGCGCACCGGC
>JADFZP010000146.1:0-7184 GCA_015232485.1 Alphaproteobacteria bacterium | reverse complement strand
CAGCGCGGCGCGGCCTGGTTCCTGGAGCGGTTGGTCGACGCCGATCCGGCGATCAACGCGGCGAGTTGGCAATGGGTGGCCGGATGCGGCACCGACGCGGCGCCCTATTTCCGCATCTTCAACCCGGTCTTGCAGGGCGAAAAGTTCGACCCGCGCGGCCGCTTCGTGCGCCAATGGGTGCCCGAACTCGCCGGCCTGCCCGACCTGACGATCCACCGCCCCTGGCAGGCCGCGCCCGCCGCCCTGGCCAAGGCGGATATTGCGCTTGGCCAGTCCTACCCACTGCCGGTGGTCGATCACGGCACCGCGCGTCGCCGCGCCCTGCTGGCCTATGAGCAGGCGCGCGGAGCGGCCTGAGCCAAGCGCCGTTTCGGGGCCGGAACGGAATGGCCGACCAACTTCGCGAGGAGTTGCAGGCCTTCTGGACTACCCCCAAAGGACCTCTTCCTGCTCCCAAGGGCGGTTGCCTCTCTTCGGTCGGCGCTGTCACGCTGACCTTCGTTCCGCAACCAGGGTGCATCCATGATCGACAGGGCGGTCATTCTACCCGCCGGTGTGGCGGTGCTGCTGCTGGGTCTGGCCGTGGTGCCGGGGCTGTTGCCCAAGGAGGGCGACGAGGACGCCCTGCGCGAGGCGCGGATCGAAGCCTTGGAGCGCCAGCCCGCCGGCCGCGCCGTAACGCTGGAGACCGGTCATCTGACGGCGGTGATCGTTCCGGGCAGCCCCTATCGCGGCGGTCAGGGCCTGTGGTGCCGCCACTACAGCCTGACGGTGGCGGGCGGCGGCCAAAGCGACACGTCGAACCACGCCGCCTGTCGCCTGTCCGATGGCGAATGGGTCGCCGCCTCGGGCCCCCCCGCCGAGGTGGCGGAGGCGCGGTGACGCCCTATTCCACCCGTCCCATGGCCCGCGCCAGCACGAGGTAGAGCTTGCCGACGTCGGCGCTGGTGAAGACGGCGGTCAGCACGTCGGCGCGGTCGCTGGCGCGGGCGTGGTTCAACAACCCCTCGAATTCCGCCAGATAGCGGTTCACATAGTCGCGGAACTCGGGGTCTTCCTCGTAGCGGGTGCGGATCGCGGTGACCTGCTGGCGGTCGACGCTTTTCAGGATGCGGCGGACGAAGACGTTCTGATCGCCCGCGTGGTAGTCCTTCCAAGCCTTCTCGTCGACGCCCGAGTGGAAGATGCGGCTGATGTCGACCGACACCGATTGCAGCTTCTCGACCAGGAAGGCGGCCGATTGCAGGAAGCGCTCGACCGAGGCGCCGCTGCGGCTCAGCTCGATCTGGCTGACCTGGGCGTCGGCCATCTGCGAGGCTTTGACCAACTCCTGCACCTGGCGCTGGAAGGCCACCCCCAAGGTTTCGGCCTGTCCCGACAGGCGGTCGCCGGTGATGGCCAGATCGTTGGCCTTCTGGCGCAGGATTTCGAAGATGTTCTCCAGCCGGTCGCCGGTTCGTTCGGTGGCGTGCGACAACTCGTCGGCCTGACGCTTCAGCGTCTCGCCCGCGTTCTGGACATGGGCGGCGATGCGATCGGCGCCCCCCGACAATTCGCGCATGCCCTGGCGCAGGATGTCGCCCGCCGCCTTGGCCTGCGAGGCCGACTTGTTGGTCGCCTCGCCGAAATCGCGGGCCACGTCGCGCAACGCCTCGGAGGCCATGTGCGACTGCGCCGAGGCCGACTGGGCGGCCTCGTACAGTTCCGCGGCGTGCTGGCCGAGCACCTGCCCGAACGCCTTCATCACTTCGGCCGAATCGTCGGCGACGCGGGCCATCTCCTGGGCCTGCTCGCGCAAGGTGTCGCCCACCCCGCCCATGCCGCCGCGCGCCGTCTCGCTGGTCTGGGCCATTTCCTCGGTCTGGCGCCTGAGCGCGTCGATCAGGGCGTTGAGGCGCTGCAAGGTGGCGGCGCCGGTTTCGATCATGGCGTCCTTGCGATCCTCGAGCGCGGCGGCGACCGCCTCGGTATCGGTCAGCACGCGTTGCGCCACGCCTTGCGAGTCCTCGCCGCGCCGCCGCACCGCCTCGCCCACCGCGTCGAGTTCGACGGTGACCCGGCTGGCCATCGCCACAAGGTCGTTGACGTTGGTGCGCAGCACCTCGGCCAGACCCTTGACCCGGCTGGCCACCTGCTCGGAGGTGGCGGCCAGATGGCGGGCCTGCTGGCCGAGCGAGGCTTCGCTGAGTCGCGACTGGGTCGACACCAGATTGGCGATGTCGGTCAGTTCCTCGGCCTGCCCGCGCAAGCCCTCGCGGATCGCCTCGGCCTGCTGTCCGGCCTTTTCGGCGCGCCGTTCCAGTTCCTCGGCGTGCATGCGGACCGCCTCGTTGACCTCGCGGGCCCGCGCCGCGATCTGGTCCGAGGCGACGGCCAGCGCCCGCGTCTGGCTTTGGAAGGCCTCGCCCGATTCGCGGACGCGCTGCGATGCGCGCTCGGCCGCCGTTTCAAGGTCGTCGCGGCGATGGACGAGCACGTCGCCCACGCCGCCAAGCTGCGCCGCCGCGTCGTCCGCCGCCACCCGCACCGCCTCGCTTTGGCGGCCCAGTTGCTCGCTGACGTCGCGCATGCGGCCCATCGCCTGATCCGAGGCGGCGATCAACTCGTGCGATTGCACGGTCAAGCCCTCCTCGACCAGCTTGACGCGGGCCAGCACGCGCTCGGTGACCTGATCGAGATGGCCGGCCTGCTGCTGCATCGCGGCGGCCATCAACTCGGCCTGTTCAAGCAACCGGCCCGAGGATTGGTCAAGCATCCGCGCCTGCCGCTCGACGGCGGCTTCCAGCCCGTCGATGCGTTCGCCAAGCTGGGTGGCCATGCGGTCGCTGGTTTCCAGGGCGGTCGTGGTTCCCGCCTCCAGGCGCTGCGCCTGACGGCCGAAGGATTCGCCCAACGCCTCGGCGCGCAGGATGGCGCCGCTGGCCGCGTCCGAGAATTGCGAGATGCGGGCGTGGAGATCGTCGCCCAAGCGCTCCTGCGCGCCGGTCGCGTCGGCGGCGCCCTTCTCAAGCCGCCGGATGCGATCGTCGAGCACTTCGAGCAGGCGCCCGGTACGGTCGGCGTTGTCCTCGGCGGCGGTGCCCAGGTCGAAGATGCGGGCCTTCAGCGTCTCGTCGGCGTCGCGGGTGGCGCGGGTGGTCTCCTCGGTCGCCTTGCCCAATTGCTGGAGTTGGAAGCGCAACGCCTCGACCGAGCGGTCGGCGTCGCCACCGATGCGGCCGGCCAGTTCGCCCATTTCGACGATCTGCTTGGCGAGGTGGTTGCGCACCGCTTCGGCGCGGCTGATCGCCTCGCCCGACACCGCCGTCAGCTCGGCGGCTTGGCGACGCAGCGCCTCGGCCACCGTATGGACGCGGTCCTCGGCCTCCTCGGCGGGATAGGACAGGCGTTCGAGCGCCCGGTGCAGCGCCGCCGTCTCGCGCTTGAGCTGGGCGCCGCGATCGAGATGGGCGACCAGCATCCACAGGAAGGCGACCGGGAACAGGAAGGCGCTGGCCAGCCCGCCCACCTCGTAGAACTGGAAGGCGAGAAGATTGTCCCAGCCCAGGCTGCTTTGCACGTAATACCAAGCCAGCCCCAGCCAGCCGGCGGTCGCCCCCAGGCTTCCGCCGTAAAGCAGGCGAACCGCGAGGTGCGCTTCGTCGACCCGCGTGTAGTCGCGTGGCGCCGGTTCCCAGCGGCGCGGCAGCGGAACGGCGCGCCGCTGGGGAACGGCGCCGCCGCCCCGCCCCTCTCCGCTTCCCTCGCCGCCCGGTGTCGCCGCGTCGTTCATGACCGATTACGCCCCTGGCTGATAAGGATATTCCTCGATCGCAGACTCGCCAGAATGCGAGCCAGCGTCAACGGGAATGTGAGGACTGGAAGTTCTAGCATCGCCGCGCTATCTGCTGGGTATGAAACTCTTCACGATAGGCTCCGGCGGCCGCCCCGTGGCGGTGGTCGCCGCCGACGACGCCGGCGAGGCCCAGCATCTCGCCGCCCGTGGCACCGACACCTTCGAATTCGTCGGCGCCGCGTCTTCTCCGGGCGGCGTGATCGAGGCCCATCCCGCCGCGCCCGGCGAACGCGAGGCCTGGATGCTCCAGGCGCGGCGCGCCATCGCCGAGGGCTTTGAACCAAGCGTCGAGGACTACGCCCGCCGCCGCTATCTCGTGTTCCTCGTTCCCCTGCGCGGCGAGGATTAGCCAGCCAGCGCGAGGTGCGGCCGCTGCAAAAGCACGCCCTCGAAGCGGGCCAGCAGCGAAATCTGTTCGCCGACGAAATAAAGTCCCGTCGAGGCGCCGTCGTCGGCCAGGGCGAGCATCGGCGCGGCCCGTCCGGGGGCCAGTTGGCCCAGCGCTTGGCGGAACGAGGCGAAGCCGTCGCCTGAAAGCTGGCCGACCCGCTGTTCGAGCCGCACCACCTCGTCGGTTCGCCCATCGGCGGCGCCGGTGGCCCGCCGGGTCAACGACAGGAAGCCGTCGCCGTTCTTGTCGGCCGCCGCCGCCAAGGCGCCGCCAAAGTTGAGCACGCCCCGCGCCTCGGCGAAATCGACGACGGAATCGGCGCCATCGGCGGCGTCCGACCAGTTCAGCCACAACCCGTCGCCGGCCGGCGCATAGACCGTGTCGGCGCCAGCCCCGCCCTGGAACCACACCGGGGCGCCGTCGCGAAACGCCACCACGTCGGCGCCGGTTCCGCCGGTCAGGGTTTCGACGCCCCAGGCGGTCAAGGTGTTGCCGCCATCGGCCAGACGGACCACGTCGGCCCCGACCCCTCCGACCAAAACCTCGATCGCCCCGGTGTGCAAGCTCGCGCCGCCATCGGCCAGGCGCAGATAGTCGCCGCCCGCCCCGCCGATCAGGGTCTCGATGCCGCGCACCAGAACGGTGCCGCCGCGCGCCCCCAGCGACACCCGATCGATGCCGGCGCCGCCGGTCAGCGTCTCGACCGCCGCCACGATCAGCGCGTTGCCGCCGTCGCCCAGGCCGACCGCATCCATTCCGGCCCCGCCGATCACCGTTTCGATGCCGGAAAGATGGATCGTTCCGGCGATGGTGATCCAGTCGCCGCCCGCGCCGCCGTTCAGGGTTTCGACCAACGACACCGCCATGGTGTTGCCGCGCTTGCCCAGTTCGACGACATCCGGGTCGCCACCGCCGATCAGGGTTTCGACCGCCGTCAGCAGGATGGTTCCGCCGCCGCCCAGGGTCAGGGTGTCGGCTCCGGCGCCGCCGATCAGCGTCTCGACTTCGCGCACGGCCAAGGCGTTGCCGCCCGCGCCGAGATCCAGCCAGTCGCCGCCCGCCCCGCCGTCCAGGCTTTCGATGGCCGCGACGACCAGGCGATCGGCGGCGCCCCCCAGCACCAGCGTGTCGGCGCCGTCGCCACCGATCACCGTCTCGACCGCCGAGAGCGCCAGCGTTCCCCCGCCACTCAGGGTCAGCCAGTCGCCGCCCCCGCTTCCGGTCAGCGTCTCGACACCCGACAGGGCCACGGTGTTGCCGGCCATCGTCAAGGTGACCCAGTCGGCGCCCGACGAGCCGAGGATGGTCTCGGCCGAGGCGACGCTGACCGAGCCGCCGATCTCGACCCGATCCGCGCCGCCGCCGCCGCCCAAGGTGTCGCGGTCGCCGCCGATCAGCGTGTCGTCGCCCTCGCCGCCGGCCAGCACATTGGCCGCGCCGTTGCCGATCAGCCGGTCGGCCCCGGCGCCGCCCGTCGCGTTCTCGATGACGGCGCCCGAAGCGATGGCCAGATTGCGCGAGGCCCCCAGGTCGCTGAAGGCGCCCTCGCCCAAATCGATGGTCACGCCGCCGCCGAACGCCGAGCCGTCGATGGTGTCCTGGCCTCCGGCGTCCCAGATGGTCCGCACGGCGCCCGCGCCATAGACGTCGTCGCCGGTCCGCGTGGCGCCGTTGGCGCCGTACAGGAACTGGACGGCGGCGATGTCGTAGAGCATCGGGGTGCGCGGCGAGACGCCGCTCGACGTGGCTTTGTAGGACATCACCGAGTAGTCGCGGTTGTCCTCGGCGGTCGGCAGGTATGGCCCCGCCAGCACGTTGCCGCCCGAATCGTAGGCGCCGGGATGCTTGAGGCCCAGCGCGTGGCCGATCTCGTGAACCAGCGTCAGGAAGCCGTACGAGCCATCGGCGAAATCACCCTGATTCGAGGCCGAGGCGTTGTTCAGATAGATGTCGCCGCTCCAATTCCCCGTGCCGGTCGGCAGATAGGTGTAGGCCGACGACCCGCTTTGGGTGTTGGTGCCCAGCCGGATTTGGCCGCCATCGTTGGAATCGGCCGTCTCGACCAGGGGAATGTTGGCGACCTCGGACCAAACCGCCAGCGCCCGCCGCGCCGCGGCGCGCTCGGTGTCGTTCATCGCCCGGAAGCCGTTGTGGTCTCCGGTCGTGGCGTAGGACGGCGCCGCCTCCATGAAGCTGAAGGTGACGCTGGCGGCGGTGCCGTAGGCTTGGTCCCGATTCCAGCGCCAGCTTTCGCCGGCGACCAGCGAATCGATTGAATTCCGCCCCGTGACATAGGCCATGCGTGGTTGGCTCCCCAACGGTTTGCGACCGCCGGAGCCTTGACCGGAAACCTTGCCGAAACCTTTCAGCCAAGCTCACGAAAACGGGTGGGCCTCATGCCGTGCCGCGACAGCATCGCCTGGAACGCCTCGCCGGCCAGCCACGCGTACTCGGCCTCGCGCCAGTCGGTGAGCGGATCGACGGCGCGCAGGGCGTCGTCGACATGGCCCGGATGGCACATCACCAGCGGCCGCCGCCCCGGCCCGGCCAGGAACCGCTCGAACAGCGCCTCGCAAGGCTGGCGCCCCGAGAAATCGTGAACCCCACGAAAGCTATCATTGACCGGGATGCCGGCCCGCGCGGCGCGGCGGGCCATTCCCCAACCCAGCCCCGAGATCACCCCGGCGCGCAAGCGGTCGACGCCGCGCGCCCAGATCGCGGTGGCCGGCTCGAAGCACAGCCTGAGCCACGCGCCCTCGCCCAGCCGGTCGCGGAACAGGTCCAGCACCGCGTCGCGAACGTGCGGAAGCTGGTGGACATGCTGGTGCCCGTCGACGAAATCCGGCGGGCGCCCGGTCGCCGCGATGAAGGCGTCGAGCTGGGCCGCCACCTCGGCCGCCACCTCGGCGGGATCGAGGCGGCGCGCCAGGGCCAGCGCCATCAGGCGGCCGAGCGGCG
>JADFZP010000145.1 GCA_015232485.1 Alphaproteobacteria bacterium | reverse complement strand
CGCTGCGCCTGATCACGCCGGGCGGATCGGGACGGGATTATCTGCACATCCTGCCGGTTTACGCCGGGGGCGCGGCGCCCGCCGATGTCGAGGCGCGCCGCGCCCGGCTGGTCGGATGGGTTTCGGCCGGCTACAACTCGTTGCGCTTCGTCGATTCGATCCTTGGTCCGTCCGGCGCCTATCTGCGGGTGCGACTCCATGACGGCGTCGAGCCGATCTACGACTCGGTCGGCGGCGGCGAGGTCGCGCCCAGCGACGCGCCGCTGACCATCGTCCGCCCGTTGGCGGTCGGCGGACGGGAATGGCGGCTTTCGGTGACCAGCACGGCGGCCTTCGACGAGGCCGGCGCCCAGCCGGCGGCCACGCTGGTGCTGATCGCCGGATTGGGACTGAGCCTCGCCACGTGGTACGCCGCCCGTCTGCTGCTGATGGGCCGCTCGCAGGCCCTGGAGCTGGCCGACCGACGCGGCGCGGAACTGGCCGAAAGCGAGCACCGCTACCGGGAAATCTTCCTGCGCGCCAAGGTGGCCGAACTGCTGATCGACCCGGCCGATGGCCGCATCGTCGAGGCCAATGACGCGGCCGTCGAATGGTATGGCTGGCCGCGCGACGAACTGGTCGGCAAGTCGATCACCGAAATCAACACGCTAAGCCCCGAGGAGGTCGCCAGGGAGATGCAGGCGGCGCGGCAGGAACAGCGCAATCATTTCCTGTTCCGCCACCGTCTCGCCTCGGGCGCGGTGCGCGATGTCGAGGTGCATAGCGGCCCGCTGGAAATCGCCGGGCGCGTTCTGCTCTATTCGATCGTCCACGACATCACCGACCGTCGCCACGCCGAGACGGCGCTGAAAGACAGTTTCTCGAAGTTGGCGACCGCCAATCACGAGCTTGAGCAGTTCGCCTATGTCGCCTCGCACGATTTGCAGGAACCGCTGCGGATGGTGACCAGCTATCTCCAGCTTCTGCAACGCCGTTATGGCGGAAAGCTGGATGGCGACGCCGACGAATACATCCGCTTCGCCGTGGATGGCGCCCTGCGCATGCGCGAACTCATCATGGATCTGCTGGAATATTCGCGCATCGGCCGCACCGGGAACCCGATCGTGCCGACTCCGCTCGCGACCGTGGTCGAGCCGGCCATCCGCAATCTCGAAGTGGCGATCCGCGAGGCGGGCGCCGTCGTCGAGATCCAACCCGACCTGCCGACCGTTTCGGCGGACGAGCTCGAGATGAGCCGGGTCTTCCAGAACCTGATCGGCAACGCCATCAAGTATCACGCGCCCGATCGGCCGCCGCGCGTCGCCGTATCGTGCCGGCGCGATGGCCGCGAGTGGATCGTCTCGGTGGCCGACAACGGCATCGGCATCGAGCCCGAGTATCACGACCGCATCTTCCAGATATTCCAACGCCTGCACGGCCGCAACGAGTATTCCGGCACCGGCATCGGCCTCGCGGTCGCCAAGAAGGTGATCGAGCGCCATCAGGGGCGGATCTGGGTCGACTCGCGGCCGGGCGAGGGCAGCGTCTTCCACATCGCGCTGCCCGTCGCCCTGGTTGAAACCGCCGAGCCGGGCTTGCCCTCCGGGGCCTGCGCGCGCTAGATTTCGACAAGGGGAAATGGGTAAGGCGCACAGCCGATGCGGAAGGCGTCATCGCCGACACCGATCGCGATCTTTAGGCTATCGCTGGCCATCTGGCTGGCGGCCGTCGCGCTGGCGCCGTGGCCGTCGATGGCCGAAGACTTGGCGGTGCGAACGGGGGCGCGTTTCGACACGCTCGACCCGCATCAAATGAATTCGGCCCCCAACGCGATGATCGGGCTGCATCTTTTCGAGCCGCTGGTCACCCGCGCCAGCGGCCTGCCGGCGCCTGGACTGGCGTTGTCGTGGCGGCCGATCGACGAGACCGCTTGGGAATTCAAGTTGCGTCCCGACGTCGTGTTCCACGACGGCAGCCCGTTCACGGCCGACGACGTCATCGCCACCATGAACCGCATCCTGTCCAAGCCGCGCGGCGAGTCGCTGGGTTTTCGCCAGCAAATCGAGGGGATGGTCGAGCTGACCGCCCCCGATCCGCTGACCCTGGTGATCCGCACCAGCCGGCCCGACCCCGCGATGCCGGGCAGGCTGTTCGCGATCAACATCATTCCGCGACACCTGGCCGCCGCGACCAGCGCCGAATTCAACAGCGGCGAGGCGGCGGTGGGCACCGGGCCTTTCAAGCTGGTGTCGTGGAAGCCGGGCGAGTTCGTCGAATTCGCCGCCTTCGATCGGCACTGGGCGGGGCTGCCGCGCTGGGACAAGGTGACCATCTCGGTCGAGCACGACAACGCCCAGCGCGTGGCGGCTTTGTCGATCGGCCGGGTGCGACTGATCGATCAGGTGCCGCCGGCCGACATCGACCGCTTGGCGCGCAACCCGGCGCTGGGCGTCTTCAACGCCGTGTCGACGCGGGTGCTGGTGCTGCATCCCGACCACAGTCGCGACCGCACCCCGTTTGTCAGCGATCTCGACGGCCGGCCGCTGACCAGCAACCCGCTCAAGGACGTCCGCGTTCGCCGGGCGATCTCGAAGGCGATCGACCGCACCGACATCGTGCTGGGACTGTTTTCGGGGCGCGCCCTGCCGGCTGGTCAACTGCTGTCCGCCGGCTTTGGCGTGGACCCGAAGATCGAGGTCGACCGCTTCGACCCCGCCGAGGCCAAGGCGTTGCTCGACGCGGCGGGGTGGGGAGACGGCTTCCGCCTTACGCTGCACTGCCCGAGCGACCGCTACGTCAATGACGAGCAGGTTTGCGGCACGCTGGCGCGGATGTTGGGGCGGGTCGGCATCCGGGTGGCCGTCGAGGCGCTGCCCTCCGCCGAGTTTTTCCCTCGGCTGGCGCTGCACGAGTTCAGCCTCGCCTTCTTCGGCTGGGGGGCGATCGCCGGAGATGTCAGCGACACCCTGCTGAACCTGCTGGCCGGGCCGAATTGCCGCCAGGGCTGGGGCGCCGCCAACGCCGGACGCTACTCCAACCGCGAATTCGACGAGACGCTGGACCGCGCGATGGCCAGTTTCGACGAGAAGCGCCGCGAGGCGCTGCTGCGCGCGGCGGTGGGCATCGCGATGGACGACATGGCGGTGATCCCGCTTTATTACCCGATGAATCACTGGGCGGCGCGGCGGCCGGTGGCCTATCCGGCGCGCGCCGACGACCTCACCCTCGCCGCCGACGCCTATCTGTCGCCCTGAGCGCGGAACATCCGGCGCCCGCCGCCGTTGACCGCTTGTAACCCACAAGCGAGGTGTTCCATGCACGCCAGGGAAATGATCAGTACCCATCCGCATGTCCGCGGCAACACCAACGACGCGCTGATCGACTGCATCGAGCAATGCTACGACTGCGCCCAGACCTGCGTGACTTGCGCCGATGCCTGCCTGGGCGAGGAGGGCGTCGCCGAACTGGTGCAGTGCATCCGTCTCAACCTGGACTGCGCCGACGTGTGCGCCGCCACCGGCGCGGTGGCGACTCGGCGCAGCGGGTCGAACGAGACGGTGATCCGGGCGATGCTCGAAGCCTGCGCCACCGCCTGCGGACTGTGCGCCGAGGAATGCGAGCGGCATGCCAAAATGCACGAACACTGCCGGATCTGCGGCGAGGAGTGCCGCAGTTGCGAAGACTCCTGCCGGAAGGCGATGCAAAGCATGAGTCATTGATCGAATCCACCATGCGACGTTGAGCCGGCGGCGCGGCGGGAGTATCCTCTCCGGACGTCCGAAATCCCCGCGAGGCCGTAAATGACCACCGATGTTCTCTCCGCGATAGCGGCCATGGCCGAAGTCGTATCGAAGCCAGCCGAAGGCACCCTGTCGCGGCCGAAGCAGCCGGTCATCACGATCTCGCGCGATTGCGGGTCGGGTGGCGACATCATCGCCGAACGGCTCGCCCAGCGCCTCGGCGTGCCCTACTACGAGCAGGATCTGCTGCGCAGGGTCGCCGAGCGCCTGGAGACCGACGTGGCGACCGCCCGCATGCTCGACGAGGGCATTGGCCGGGCCAAGGAGATGTGGCTTTACCGTCTCTTCTCGGGCCAGGATCTGTCGCCCGACACCTATCGCGACGCGCTGGCGCGGGTGATCATGAGCCTGGGCCGGGCCGGCGGCGTGCTGGTTGGGCGCGGCGCCCATGTGGTGCTGGCCAACGCCTGCGCGCTAAGGGTCCGCGTATCGGGAACCCCCGAAATCTGCGCCCGTCGTCTGGCCGCCTCGCAAGGGCAAAGCGAGGCCGAGGCCTTGGCCCATGTGAAGGACGTCAACCATCACCGCGGCGAATTCGTGTGGGAGATGTTCCGTTCGCGCCTTAGCGAGGCCAGCCAGTTCGACATCACCATCAACACCGACCGCATGGTCGACTTCGAGGATGTCGTCGAAATGCTGGAATCGATGGCCAAGGCGGTGCATCGCGGCAGCGTGCTGGGCAAGATCGCGGATTGAAGCGTCATACTCCGGTGGGCCGAGCCTTATACGCCCAGATGATTGCTTCGACGGGCGAATAGGCGGATTCTGATCCCGTCCATCAGATCAGCCAATGACGGGAGCTCCGTGCCCCACGGGAAACGAGGAATGGAAGGCGCGCGTCGCGTCGCCGAAGGTCGCGCCTTCGGGCGGTCGCGGCGCGTGCTGTTCGCGCTGGCGGTCACCGCCTGCGCGGTGTTCGTGGGCGCCACCGCGTGGTCGATCCGCCAAAGCCATCGGCAAAGCATCATGGCGGCCGAGCACGAGGCGGTGAACTTGGCGCGCGTCCTCGACCAACACGCCGAGGGGGTGTTCGCCCAGGTCGACCACCTGCTCCGCCACGTGGCGCGCGAGCATCGTTCCGGCCACGAACCCTCGGACATGAACGAGGACGTGGTCGAACTGCCGCGCATGCGGTCGCTGATGATCCTCGACGAGGCCGGTCGGCTCGACACCATCTATGGCGGTTTCGAGGCGGGTTTCGACAGCCGGGGCGCGGCGCTTTTGGCCGGCGGCGGCGAGGGCGAGGGCCTGTCGATCGGCGGCCCGTTTCGCGGCGGGAACGACGACTGGATGATCCCCGTCTGGCGGCCCCTGTTCGATCGCGAAGGAACGCGCGCCGGCTGGGTGGTGGCGATCCTCGAATCCACGCAGTTCGCCACCTTCTACAAATCGCTCAACCTGGGGCAGGGCGGGTTGGTCTCGGTGGTTCACGCCGATGGCCCGCTTCTGTTCCGCGCCCCCTCTATCGAAGCGATGATCGGCCAGGACCTGTCGGGTCGGCCCTTGTTCGTCGAGCATCTGGCGCGGGCGCCCAGCGGGGTGTTCCGGATCGTCACCGGCGGCGACGCGGTCGACCGGATTCAAGCCTATCGGCGGGTCAGCGGTTTGCCGCTGGTGGTGATGGTCGGGCTGTCGGTCGACCACGTCCTGGCCGACTGGCGGCGCAACGCGCTGTATCAGGGGGCCTTCGCGCTGGGGATGGTCGGGTTGGTGGCGGCGCTGGCCTTGGCGCTGGCCCGGCAGCTTCGCCATCTGCGCGACAGCGAACAGGGCCTCAAGGCGATCGCCGACTACACCTATGACTGGGAGCACTGGGTGGCGCCCGATGGGCGGCTGCTGTGGGTCAGTCCGGCGGTGCAAAGGCTGACCGGCTACCTGCCCGCCGAATGCCTGGCGATGGAGGACTTTCCGCTGCCGCTGATCCATCCCGACGAGCGGGCGACGGTGGGCGCGCGGTGGCGCGAAGCGCCCCAGGGCGGCTCGGCCCGCGATCTCGAATTCCGGCTGCTGCGCAAGGATGGCGGGGTCATCCGGGCGTCGGTCTCGTGGCAGCCGATCCGCGACGGGGCCGGCCCCTTGGGCGTGCGCTCCAGCGTGCGCGACATTACCAAGCGCCGGCTGATCGAGGACGCGTTGCTGGAAAGCCGCGCCCGTCTGACCCGCGCCCAGCAGATCGCCAAGCTGGGCTCGTGGGAATTGGACATCGACAGCGGCCGGCTGTGGTGGTCGGACGAGGTCCACCGCATCTTCGGCGTCGACCAGCAAGTCGCCGAGCCCACCTATCAAACCCTACTCGACCACGTTCACGAGGACGATCGGCTGGCGGTGATCCAGGCGATGGACGCCACCTTGAACGAGGGCCGCCCGTTCAGCATCGACCACCGGGTCAATCTCCCTCGCGGCGAGGAGCGTTTCGTCCACGAGCAGGCCGAGGTGATCCTGGACGCCGATGGCCGGCCGTCGCGCATGATCGGCACCTTGCAAGACATCACCGAACGCAAGCACATGCAGTCGCAACTGGTGCAAAGCGCCAAGCTCGCCACGCTGGGCGAAATGGCCGCCGGAATGGCGCACGAATTGAGCCAGCCCCTCAACATCATGCGCATGGCGGCCGACGGCATGCTGTTGATGCTCGAACGCGGCAAGGCTTCGGCCGAACGCCAGAAGGGCCAATTCGAATTGATCGCCGAGCAGGCGCGTCGAATGGGCGAGATCATCGACCACATCCGCATTTTCAGCCGCGCCGATTCCGGTCCCGTCGGGGTGTTCGACGCGCTGGGCGCGGTGAACATGGCGGTTTCGCTGCTGCGCCCGCAATTGCAGGCCGAGGGCATTCACATCGAGCTTGATCCGTCCAGCCAGCGCTGCCTGGTGCGTGGGCGGCCGGTCCAACTCGAGCAGGTGATGGTCAACCTGCTGACCAACGCCAAGGACGCGCTTCGCGAGCGGTTGGCGCGCAGGCCCCATCCGCCCGGGCTGATCCGGGTGGGGGCCGGTTGCACCGGCGAAACCGTGCTCATCACCGTCGCCGACAACGGCACCGGCATTCCGGCCAATCTGATCGACCGCCTGTTCGAGCCGTTCTTCACCACCAAGGAGGTGGGCTCGGGCACCGGGCTGGGGCTGTCGGTGAGCTTCGGCATCGTTTCGTCGATGGACGGCCAGATCAAGGCGCGCAACGGCCGCGAGGGGGCGGTGTTCGAGGTCGCTCTGCCCGGCGCGCGGCCCTGCCGCCTGACCGAGCGGGCCGGACCGCTTCGCGTCCCGACGCCACCCCCGGCGGTCTCTTCCGGAGACGGCCGCCACGTCCTGGTGGTCGATGACGAGGGCCAGGCGGCGGTCGCCATGGCCGATTATCTCAACGGATTGGGTTACCGCACCACCATGGCCCGCGACGGCATGTCGGCGCTGGAGTGTTTCGCGGCCGATCCCGCCGACGTGGTGGTGACCGATCTGCGCATGCCGGGCGGCGACGGCCACGCCCTGATCGAGGCGATCCGCAACCGCAACCCTCGCCAGCCGATCCTGGTGGTCACCGGCCATCTTGGCGTCACCGAGCACGACGCCGCGCCGCGCGCCGACCAGCATCTGCTGGTGATGCGCAAGCCGATCAGCCTGAAGACCCTGGGCGACAACGTCGACACCCTGAGTCGCGCCGCGGTTCCCACGCCGTCATGCCCGGACTTGATCCGGGCATCCACATGACAGCCCTACAGACGTGGATGGCCGGGTCAAGTCTTCCATCGGCCTCGCGCAATCCGCGCCGCCTGATCACGTTCCGGCGATCCGCCGTTGGGCGGCCAGGGTCAGCGCGAAGCCTGCGACGCCCAGCGCCGCTCCGGCCGGCCAGCCGGCGATCAGCATGACCAATCCGTCGAGCAGCGCGATGCCGGCGATCAGCGGCCCA
>JADFZP010000144.1:3088-7712 GCA_015232485.1 Alphaproteobacteria bacterium | reverse complement strand
CAGTTCTATCACCAGACGCTCGAGAACCTGACCCGCCATTACGGCGTGTCGCTCGACCAGCCCTGGAGCACCCTGCCCGAGGCGGTGCGCGACGTGATCCTGCACGGCTCGGGCTCGGAAACCGTGACCATGCGCTATGCCGACGACAAGCGGATGTTCTCGCTGGACCGGCCGTTCGAGGGCGTGCTGCCCAACATGGCGCGGCGCTTCCGCGAGACCGAATCGGCTTGGGTGCGCGACGAGTTGTCGCGCTTCCAGATCAGCGCGCCCTGCGAATCCTGCGGCGGCAAACGGCTGAAGCCGGCCGCCCTGGCCGTCAAGATCGCCGGCCTGGACATCTCGCAGGTCACCGAGCGCTCGATCGCCGAGTCGGCCCGCTGGTTTGGCGAACTCGACCAGCACCTGCGGCCCAAGGACCGCGAGATCGCGCGGCGCATCCTGCGCGAGATCAACGACCGGCTGCGGTTCCTCGAGGATGTCGGCCTCGACTACCTGACGCTGGGGCGCAATTCCGGCACCCTGTCGGGCGGCGAAAGCCAGCGCATCCGCCTAGCCTCGCAAATCGGCTCGGGCCTGACCGGCGTGCTTTACGTTCTGGACGAGCCGTCGATCGGCCTGCACCAGCGCGACAACGACCGCCTGCTGGCCACGCTGCGCCGCCTGCGCGACATCGGCAACACGGTGATCGTGGTCGAGCACGACGAGGACGCCATCCGCTCGGCCGACCATCTGATCGACATGGGGCCGGGCGCCGGCATCCATGGCGGCGCGATCGTCGCCGAGGGCACGCCCGAACAGGTGATGCGCCATCCCGACAGCCTGACCGGGCAATATCTGACCGGACTGCGCGCCATCCCCGTCCCCGGCCTGCGCCGGCCGGGCGATGGCCGCCAACTGGTGGTGTCCGGGGCGCGCGGCAACAATTTGAAGGACGTCACGGTGGGCGTGCCGCTGGGCACCTTCACCTGCGTCACCGGCGTGTCGGGCGGCGGCAAGTCCACCCTGGTCGTCGAGACCCTGTACAAGGCCCTGGCGCGCCGCCTGAACGGGGCGCGCGACGTGCCGGCCGAGCATGCCGACATCCTGGGCGTCGATCACATCGACAAGATCGTCGACATCGACCAGTCGCCGATCGGCCGCACCCCACGCTCCAATCCCGCCACCTATTGCGGCGCCTTCACCGCCATCCGCGACTGGTTCACCAATCTGCCCGACGCCAAGGCGCGCGGCTACAAGGCCGGGCGCTTCTCGTTCAACGTCAAGGGCGGGCGCTGCGAAGCCTGCCAGGGCGACGGCGTCATCAAGATCGAGATGCACTTCCTACCCGACGTCTATGTCCAATGCGACGTCTGCAAGGGCAAGCGCTACAATCGCGAAACCCTGGAAATCACCTTCAAAGGCAAGAGCATAGCCGACGTTCTTGACATGACCGTGGAAGAGGCCGCGTCCTTCTTCAAGGCCGTGCCGGCGATCCGCGAGAAGATGGAGACCCTGGCCCGCGTGGGCCTGGGCTACATCCATCTCGGCCAGCAGGCCACCACCCTGTCGGGCGGCGAGGCGCAGCGCGTCAAGCTGGCCAAGGAACTGGCGCGCCGCGCCACCGGGCGCACCCTCTACATCCTGGACGAGCCGACCACCGGCCTGCATTTCGAGGACGTGCGCAAGCTGCTGGAAGTGCTGCATGCCCTGGTCGACGCGGGCAACACGGTGCTGGTCATCGAGCACAGCCTGGAGGTCATCAAGACCGCCGACTGGATCATCGACCTCGGCCCGGAAGGCGGCACGCGCGGCGGCGAGATCGTCGTCGCCGGCACTCCCGAAGAGGTCGCCGAGTGCGAGGCCAGCCACACCGGGCACTACCTGGCGCCCCATCTGGCGCGCCAGTCGCGGCGCAAGGCGGGGTGATGGCGGCTAATCGAGGCGATCATCCGGTCGCGGCGGCCTCAAGCCGCCCTACCCCTAGCTAGCCACCCCACTCGGCGCGCAACTCGGTGATTCCGGGTTGCGGGTCACGGGGCGCTTGGCGGGCCAGGGCCTCGCCGGCCCGCCAGCGGCGGCCGATCGTGTGGGCGCCGTAATCGAAGGTCTTCTGCGCGCTGTCTTGCGGGCGCGAGCCATAGGCGAGGTGCAGAAGCCGGCCGCCCTCGCCCAGCCGGCGCAGCAGTTCGGGGCGGCGCAGCAACACCTGATGGGCATAGACGAGGTCCATGCGCCGCGACAGCGCCCGGTCGAGGTCGCGCGGCGGCGGCCCCTCCAGGCCGAACAGATCGATCAGCACGGCCGCGTGGATGGCGGGATCGAGGTCTTCGGGCTGGGGAATGTTGCAGGCCAGCGAGCCGTCCCAATAGCTGCGCCCCTCCACCTCGACGGGCGCGAATTCCGGCGGCAGGGCGGACGAGGCCAGGACATGGGCGGGGCCGATGCGTTCCGAGGCGGTGTCGAACACCACCTCGTCGCCGCTCACCGCGTCGACGGCGTTGATCACCACCCGCACGGGACCGTCATTGACCAGCCTGAAATCGACCAAGGCGTCCAGGGTCTGGCGCAACGGCGACAGGTCCAGCAGCCCGGTGTCGGGCGGCATGCGCGGCCGCGCCATGCCCGGCACGCCGGTCATCCGCGCGACGGCGCCCGAGGACAGGCTGGTCCAGCGGGTATGCCACCCGCCGCTGGGAGCGCGCATCCGCACGATCTCCCAAAACCGCTCGATCGCCGACACCCGCTCGGCGCCGCGATTGCCGGCGATCAGCACGGCATGCACCGCGCCGATCGAGGTTCCGGCGATGCAGGATGGTAGAAGTCCGTCGCGCAACAGCGCGGCGCAGGCGCCCGCCTGGAACGCGCCCAGCGCGCTGCCGCCGGTCAGCAGCAACAGCCCGCTCCACGGGTTGACATCCCCCGCGGGGGCACCCCCAACGAGCGCGGAATCCCCCAGCTTCATCGATCGCCTCCGCGCCTACCGCACGGAAAATAAACCGTAAGGCGTCGGATTTGTTCCCCGAATGTCTACGGCCTCACCCGACGGCGGTAATCTTCAGGTGCTCGACCTCGTCGCCGGTGACCACGTCGTAGCGGGCCAGCGCGTTGTCGACCGACTTGGCGGTGATGCCGCGCCAGAAGCTCATCGCCTCGGCGCGATCAAGGGGGCCGTAGACCTCGAGCCGATGGTCGGGCGCGATGCGACCGAAGCTGGTGTCGGCCCACTCGCCGCCAACCACGAACCATTCGCGCCCACCCTGGTCGCCCTCGCGCCGGATGACGTAGCGGACCAGCGCGTTGTCGACGGTCTTGGCGGTGATGCCGCGCCAGAAGTCGTGGGCGTCCTTCTCGGTGAAGGGGCCGTAGCGCTCCTCGGTCACACCGTCGGCGATGTTGCTGAAGCTGGTGTCGGCATATTCGCCGCCGACCACGAAGAAATCCTTGGCCATGGCTCGCTTTCTCTCGATGAGGTCGCGCGTGCTCTTAAGGCATTCGCGCGGGAATGCCAAGAGCCATGGCCGATGGTGGACGTGCGGACGGCATCATATTAAGGTTTGGGCAAACGAGGGCTGGCGATGCTGACGCGAATCGAGATCAACGGATTCAAGACGTTCGAGGACTTCACCCTCGATCTGGCGCCGCTTCTGGTGGTCCTTGGCCCCAATGCGGTCGGCAAGTCCAATCTTTTCGACGCCATCCGCCTGCTGTCGCGCCTTGCCGAAACCGATCTGGCGACCGCCTTCAAGGAAATGCGGGGCCAGCCGCATGAACTCTTTCGCACCCAACCCGACGGCACCATCGCCTCGAAGATGAGTTTCGCCGTCGAGGTGCTGGTCGACCCGGTGGTCCGAAGCGGCTGGGGTGAAGAAAAGAAGCTTACTCAGACCCGCATCCGCTACGAACTCGTTATCGAGCGTAAGAAAATAGAAGGCGGGCGCGAGAAGATTTTCGTTGTCGAGGAGAAGGCCGCCCCGATCCGCGCAAGTGAGGATCGCCTGAAGAAGGGTCGCCAAAACCCCAGCAAGTCATTCCGGCGTTCGCACCTCAAATACGCCAGAGTTTCGTCGTTTCTGGAAACCGTCGACGACGCCGGCAAGCCGACCTTCGAAATCCATCAGGATCAGTCGCAGGGTCGCAAGCGGCCGGCTACGGCGGCTGAACGAACCGTCCTGTCCAGCATCACCAGCATTGAATTCGCGCATCTCTTCGCACTCGGCGAGGAGATGCGGTCGTGGAAACTGGTGCAACTTGACCCATCCTCGTTACGCCGCCCCAGCCCGATGAACGCCCCTGACACCCTGTTGCCGGACGGCTCGAACATCGCGGCGGTTCTGGCTCGCATCGAGGGCGAGAACCAGGGCTCGCTTGCCGAGATCGCCCGTGACTTGGCCGAGGTCATTCCCGGTGTGGCGAGCCTTCGCGTTTTTGACGACCCGGCCAACCACGAATACCAGATGGAACTGATCGCCCGTCATGGCCCCATCCATGCGCGCGTCGCCTCCGATGGCACCCTTCGCGTGCTCGCCCTGCTCACCCTGCTCCACGATCCCCGCCACCGCGGCTTGATCTGCTTCGAGGAGCCCGAGAATGGCATTCACCCTGCCCGCCTCAAGTCGCTGATCCAAATCCTGAAGTCCCTGCTGAC
>JADFZP010000144.1:0-2988 GCA_015232485.1 Alphaproteobacteria bacterium | reverse complement strand
CGCATGGCGACGGAGATGTGCCTCTCCGGGCGCCAATCCGTCGAAATTGCGCCGGTGACCACCGTTCGGCGGGCTGACGGGGCACTGGTGGACAACGTGATGGCGGGGCTACGGGAAGTGCGGGGCCACGTTCACATCCTGTTTCCGCACCAGGATGGCGGCGGCGACTGGCAGGCGGCGCGGCGGGACCGATGCGCTCCGTCGATCGTCGAACTTGCGCGACGCGCCAGCACCGATGCGGGATGGTCAAACCTACGAATTGTCCCGGTGGTTCCAGTGCGCGAGATGGAGGCGTGGCCGCTCGCCGACCCTCAGGCGATCGCCACCGCGCTGGGCATCGCCGCGCCAATCGAAGACCTCGATCTACCGGCACGCCCCGAAGACGTCGAATCCATTCGCGACCCCAAACAGGTTCTTGAGCGGATCGCGTTCATTGGCCTCCGCGCCCGTCGCCGCAAGCGGCGGCGGCTGAACCAAGCCCCCTATCTTTCGGGCATCGCCGAACGCATCGACCTTGTGCGGCTGCGCAGGGTTCCGGCGTTCCAGCGCCTCGAGGAGGATTTCCGAGAGGCGCTGGTTCAACTCGGATACCTTTAAGCGCTCGGCGTGACCGTCGCCGCCGCGCGCCGCCGCCGGATGATGGGGATCGCCAGGAAGGCCAGGCCGGCGATCAGCAAGGGGATGCCGACCAACGGCCGGAAGAAGATCCAGGCGGTGGCGATGGTGATCAGCGACAGGCAAAGCGCGAGCGCCATCGCGATGACCGCGGTTCCCGCCCCGAGCAGATCGCCCAGCAGAGGCAGCACGTCGCCCAGCACGGACAGCGGGCGCAGGAACAACCCGATGCCGAACGCCATGACCACGAATCCGCCGACGCGCAGAGCCCACGTCAGAATGGCGTTTCCTTCCTCCTCGGCCTTGAACAGCCGGTCGGCGCTGACCTGACCCTGCTGGGCCATCACGACTTCCTCGCCGTTGCTGGTCGGGTAGGGCTCCAGCGCGCCCTTGCTCTGGCGGGCCACCACGCTGACCTCGCTCAGCGGCACGAACGAATAGCCGACTCGGTAATCGCCGATCCTCGGCTGGTCGGGCTTGCCGGAAAAGGCCCACTCGCCCTGCACGGCGGCGGCGTTGCGCATGTCGCGCCTGGCCAAAGCCGCCAGGGCCTGATCGGGCACGGCGCGCCAATCGTTGATCAGATTGAGCACCGGGCCGGTCAGGCGGAAGCCGCCCACGCTGGCGTTCTTGACCGCCGCCTCGCTGTCGGCCAGCGGCTTGGCGGTGGGGTTCTGGTGGCCTTCGGGCTTGCGGAAGCCGCTGGAATCGTTCAGCGAAGACGACCAAACCTTTTTATAGGAGTAGGTGGTCTTGCTCGTGGTGCCGCCACCCATGTCCTTCTCGGTGGTGGTCGTCTCCTTCTGCTCCCACTGGTAGACCTCGACCTCGCGTCGCAGTTTGAGCGCGGCTTCGGGCATCACCTCGGCGGGCACCAGCCGGTCGGGGGTGGCGAGTTGCCCGGTCAGGTGGACAAGGCGTCCCTCGTTGGCGGCGACCACGGCGGTGGACTCGACCGAGATCACGGCGGCGCGACCCTCGGCGAGCGCGCGCGCGGTGTCCACCGCCCGGCCCTCGTTCCAAAACAAAACGGGGAACGCGATCAGAAACAAGATAAGGCCGACGACCATGCCGCCAAGCGCGCCCGAGATGCGGCTGCCCCAACCCTGCGTGGTTACTTCGGTAAAGCTGTCGCCCTCGGTCTCGTCGTCGGCCATTTGGTCCACCCCTGTTCAAACATCCCGGCCGCAGTATCCAGCGAGTCCGGCCGGACGGGAAGCGCCTTCGACTGACGACATCGCCAGCTATTCGACTTTGGCCACCACCAGCGTAACGTCGTCCTGCCGGGGGCGCGCGCCGCGGAACTCGGCCAGCGCGTCGGTGATGGCGCGGGCGATGGCCTCGGCCGGGCGGGACGCGTGGGCGCGGACCAGATCGCGCACCGCTTGAAGGCCGAACATCTCGCCCGCCGGGTTGCGGGTCTCCCACACGCCGTCGGTGCCGACCACCAACACGCTGCCGGGCGGCCAGCCGGAATGGCTGAATTCGGAATAGGTCCAGTCGGGATCGACGGCCAGCGGGATGTCCTCGCTGCCGACCTCGCGGAAGGCGTCGGCGACCGGATCGTAGATCAGGGTCGGCGCATGCCCGGCGCTCGCCCAGTGGACGGTGCGCGCCCGGGCGTCGGCCATGCCGAAGAACAGCGTGACGTATCGCCCGGCATGGGCGTCGGCGGAGAGTTGGCGGTTGAGCGCCCCCATCATCTCGCCCAGCTTGCCGGGCTCGGGGCGATGGGCATGCAGCAGGGCGCGCACCGTGGTCATGGTCAGCGCCGCCGCGATGCCGTGGCCGGCCACGTCGCCGACCGCCACCGCCACCCTGCCCTCGCCGAGTTGCGCCGGGCCGAAGAAGTCGTAATAGTCCCCGCCGGTCTCGTCGCAATACAGCGAGATTCCGGCCAGATCGAAGCCGGGCACCTTGGGGGGCGCCTGCGGCAGCAGATTCTGCTGAACCTCCTGGGCCAGGGCCAAGCCCTCGCGCATGCGGATGCTTTCCTCGAGGCGCGGCACCATGGCGTTGAACAGGCGGCCGAGCATTTCCAACTCGTCGCCCGAGCGGATATGGGCGCGCGCCGCGAAATCGCCCTGGGCGAGGCGCTTGGCCGCCTGGGCGAGTTGACTGACCGGCCGGGTGACGGCGCGCGAGGCGAACAGCGCCACCCCCATCACCGCCGGGGCGAACACCAGCAGGCTCAGCCACATCAGGATTTGTTGGTTGGTGATGCGGTCCAAAACCTCCTGGCGCGCCGCCAGCGCCTCGGCGACCACCGCGTGGTAGGGCACCACGAACACCAGATTGGTGCCCGGCTCGACGGCGCCCCCATAGGCCCACAGGGAATCGACCCCCTCGAAGGGGATGCGTCGCACCGAAGCC
>JADFZP010000143.1:4446-7718 GCA_015232485.1 Alphaproteobacteria bacterium | reverse complement strand
CCCTTGGCCAGCAGAACCGCCTGGGTCCGGCTGTGAACGTCCAGTTTGCGCAGCAACGACGTGACGTGCGACTTCACGGTCGATTCCTTGATGCCCAGTTCGTAGGCGATGATCTTGTTCGACTTGCCCTCGGCCAGCAGCGCCAACACGCGGGTCTCGCATTTGCTGAGACGTCGGGCGGCGTCGGCTTCTTCGTCGGGCTGGGGCGCGTCGGCGCTTGCCGCCTGCGGCCACCAGCGCTTGCCGGCCAGCACGCCCTGGATGGCGCCGGCGATCACGTTGGGCGAGGCGGTCTTGGGAATGAAGCCGGCCGCGCCATAGGTCGCCGCGTTGCGCACCGTGTCGATGTCGGCATAGGCCGAGACCACCACGATCGGCACCGACGGCACCAGCCGCCGCAGGGTCAGCAGCGCGTCGAAACCGGCGGCGTCGGGCATCGCCAGATCCAGCAGCACGAGATCGTGGTCGTTGGTCACCCGCGACCGCGCCTCGGCCAGGGAATTGGCCTCGGTCACCTCGAAATCGGCGAAGGCCATGCGCAGAGTGCCGCGCAGGGCTTTACGGAACAATGGATGGTCGTCGGCTATCAGAACCGTCGGCACGGTTCACCCTCCCCCATATCGCGCGCTTCTTTGTCGTCGAGCCCGCATGACTTCCATTATGGACTCGCCACGACGCGAGCCGTGACTAAAAAAGCCTTCTCCGTTACTTTAGATTTCTCTAATTCTTTTGGTCCCTCGGCGCCACGCCCCCCGGATTGAAACCTTGCGGTGATTCGATTACCGTCCGGCCATGAATTCCACCCGCATCAATCGCTGGCGCGCCACGTTCGCCGACGACTCGGACGAACACGATTTCCGCGAGCAAGGCTTGGCGGATCAGCGCCGGAGCGGCGTCACCGTCGCCGCCGTCGTCATGGTGTTGCCGACCCTGAACCTGCTTGCCGAAATTCCCCGAATGCTGCATGGCGACGAGGGGTTGGGCGAAATCGCCCTGTTGCGAATTCTGGTGGTGGCGGTCAGCGCCGCCATGATCGTCTTTCTCCTGCGCACGCCGTCCCAACGCGCCGTAGCGAACGTCCTGACCGTTTATGGCCTGTTCGTGGTCGCGGCGACGGTGCTCATCGTATGCTTCCATCCGACCATCGGGGTGATGGCGCCGACATCGACGGTCGCCATACTGACGTTGATCTATTTCTTCGCGCCGCTGCATTTCACCCGCGTCGTGCTGCTGGCCGCCCTGATCTCGGTGGGCGGATGGTTCGGCTGGGTGGTCGTGCGGGGCGGCCAGACGGGAACCGACGCCTTCCGGCTGATCTTGTGGTTGGCCAGTGTGAATTTGGTCGGCTTCTTTGGCTGCAACGCCTCGAACCGGACCATGCGCGCGCTGTTTTGGGAGCGCCGGGAACTGGCCCGCCAGAAGGCCTTGGCCGAGGCGGCCTATCAACGCGAACGGGTGGCCCTGGGCCAGTTCAAGCAGTTCGCCCAACTGATCTCGCACGAGTTCCGCAACCCGCTGGCGGTGGTCAAAAGCAAAGTGCAGTTGATGCAATTGATCGCCGCCCTGGACAAGGCCGACGATCCCGAGGCGCTGCCCGCCATCGAGCGCGCCGTGAACCGGCTGGACACCCTGTTCAGCCAATGGCTGGCCAGCGACCGCGTCGCGGAAGGCGACATGACCCTCGATGTCCGCCGGATCGGGCTGGCCGAACTGTTGCGGACGGTCGAGCGCGAAGCGCCCGTTTCCGACAAGCACCCCATCGTCTTCGATCCGGTGGCTTCCGACTTAGGCACCGAAGCCGATCCCGTTCTGTTGCGCCTTGTGCTGACCAATCTTTTGGAAAACGCGGTGAAGTATTCGCCCAAGGGTGGGGCGATCCGGGTTTCCGCCCTGCGGGAGGGCGCCCAAGTGGTCATCAGGGTGCGCGATCACGGCATGGGCATCGCGCCCGAGCGACTGGACCGCGTCTTCGACAAATACTACCGCGAATCGCACGACAACGGCATTCGTGGATTTGGGTTGGGACTGTTCCTGGTCAAGCGAACCATGGAGTCGCATGGCGGTTCCGTCAGCATCGAAAGCGGTCTCGGCGAGGGAACGACCGTAATCCTAAAAATGCCGGTCGACCCAGGCTCGGCGATGTCGGAATTTGTCGTTGGCGCTCATTCCTAGGATTTGGAATGATGCGGCCATGTCCACGCAGCGTAAGGTCCTCGTCATCGAGGACGAACCAGATCTCCGAGCGACGACGGTCTCGTTCCTCAATCTGTCCGGCTTCGTCGCCGATGGGGTGGGCGGCTGCGCCGAGTGCGAGGCGTGGCTCACCACCCACGACTGCGACCTCGTCGTGCTCGATCTCGGGCTGCCCGATGGCGCCGGACTGCCGATCGCGCAAACCCTGAAGGCGCGCGGCAAATACGGGATCGTGATCGTCACCGCCCGCGGCGAGTTGGACGATCGACTGCGCGGCTACGAGTTCGGGGCCGATCAATACCTCGTCAAGCCGGTCGACATGCGCGAACTGGTCGCCGTCCTCAACGCGCTTTACGACCGCCTGCCGGTGGCCAAGCCCTCGTGGAGGCTCGACCCCTTGACTTGGCGGCTGACCGCGTCGAATGGACGCGAGGTCCGATTGACCCAGTCGGAACTCATCGTGCTCAAGACCATGACGCAGGTTCCGGGCGAACTGGTCTCGCGCACGGCGGTGATCGAATCGCTTGGCTATCAAGCCGCCGGTTACGATCCCCGGCGCCTGGAAATCCTGATCCGCCGTCTGCGCAACAAGATAGCGGAGGAAACAGGTCTGGATGTACCGATCGAGACGGTTCACGGACTTGGTTACGCCTTTACCGCATCCATAAACGTGTCCTAACGCCAAACGGACTTTATTCCACTTTTGTCAGTCTCGGCATTACTGTCATTCATTTGGAATGTCGGATTTCGTCGTAGTTCGTCGTAACCCGTTTGTTGTCCGATGACGCGACTTACGTTTAGTCTCCCCCCATCGTCTAGGGGGAGGGGTATAATGACCACGGTCACACGCAAGCATTCGGGGGCCAGTCTTGGGTTGATGGTCCTAGAGCCGCGTTGGATGTTCGACGGCGCCGCCATCGGCGACGTGGTCCACGTGGCGGATGCCCCCAGCTTCGACGCCGCCGTCCCGCATGTCGAGCCGATCGCCGACATCCCCGCCCCAGCCCCCGCCCCCGCTCCGGCGCGCGCCGCCGAACCCCGCCTCGAAGTGGTGTTCGTCGACACCTCGGTCCCCGATT
>JADFZP010000143.1:0-4342 GCA_015232485.1 Alphaproteobacteria bacterium | reverse complement strand
CTGTCGCATGGCGATGTCGGCAAGCTTTACATCGGCACCGACACGCTGACCCGGAACAACATCGCCGACCCCGTCGCGCAGGCGTATTTGGCCCAAATTGGGCAAGCCCTGAACGCCGACGGCGATCTGTTGATCTATGGCTGCGACGTCGGCGCGGGGCCAGAGGGCCAGGCCCTGATCGCCGGTCTGGCCGAGGCGACCGGCGCGGATGTGGCGGCGTCCACCGACGCCACGGCGGCGGCCGCGCTGGGCGGCGACTGGCGGTTGGAGGCGCGCACCGGCGACATCGACGCCACTCCCTTCCGCGCCGAGTCGTATGGCGAGCTGTTGGGCGCCAACACTTTCGATTTCAACACGAGCGCCGCGACGGCGACGGCGGACAACACCGCGCACACCTACTCCGAAACCTGGAACGGCATCACGGTCACGCTCGGCAGCAACTGGGGCACGAATTTCTCCATCAGCAGTCCGATGGTCTCGACGACCAGTTCGTGGACCAATGGCGCCGCCGTCGACAAATCCAACATCACCTTCACCTACAACTTCTCGTCGCCCGCCGACCTCGTGTCCTTCAAATTCTGGCGTTCGGGCGGCAGCTCCACGGTCGGCTGGACCCTCAACGTTTCCGACAACAATGGAAATTCCAGCGTCTTGACCGCCGATGGGAGCGGCAAGTGGGGGACCAACTCCACCATCTCCGTCCCATGGCTGGACGTGTCGACGCTGACCGTGACCGCCGTCTGTCCCAATCCCAACGGCACGGGTCAAAACGCCACCACCTTCCAGGCGGGCTTCGGGGCGATCACCATGGTGCCGCCGCCAAGCGTGACCTCGGCGACCTACGACGCGACCACCGGGGTGTTGACGGTCACCGGCGCCAACATCCTGGGAACCACCGCGGCCGACATCGATCCCACCAAGTTGACGCTGGCGGGCGAGGGAAGCGAGACGTTCACCTTGACCGGCGGCACCGTGTCCGCGGTCGGCGCGACCGGCTTCACCGTGGCGCTCGACGAGGCCGACCGCGCGCAGGCCGGCGTCTTCATCAACAACATCGGCACCTATTCGCGCGGCACCTACGCCTACAATCTGGCCACCGTCGCCGGCTGGAACGGCGGCGCGGGCATCGTCGACGCCACCAACGCCGTCACGGTCAGCAATGTGCCGGTTCCGACCATCACCGGGGCCACCTACGACGCCGGGAGCAACGTGCTGACCGTCACCGGCACCAATCTGGTCCATTGGGCGGGCGCCGCCAACGACATCACCGTCAACAAGCTGACCGTGACCGGCGAGGGCGGCGCCACCCGCACGCTGTCGACCAGTTCGAATGTCGAGGTCACGTCGCCGACCAGCTTCGCCGTGACCCTGGCCGGCGCCGACATCGCGGCCGTCGAGGCGCTGTTGAACAAGGACGGCGCGACGGCGATCAGCGGCACCACCTACAATCTGGCCGCCGCCGAGGATTGGGCGGCGGGCGCCAATATCAGCGTCGTGCTCGCCGACTTGACCAGCAACGGCATCACGGTCAACCGCACTCCCAGCATCGCCAGCGCCACCTACGACGCCGCGACCGGCACGCTGGTGGTGACCGGCGCCACCATCGGCGCGGCGGCTGGAAACGACATCGACGTGACCATGCTGACGGTGACCGGCGAGGGCGGCGTCACCCACCAGCTTACCAGCAATGGGGTCGAGCGCGACTCGGCGACCCAATTCACGGTGCTTCTGAACGACGCCGACCGCGCCGCGATGAACCAGATCATGAACAAGGCGGGCACCACCTCGACCGGCTCGACCGGATTCGCCGTGTCGGCCGCCGCCGGCTGGTCGGCCGCCGCCAGCGCCGCCGAGGACACCTCCGGCAACGTGGTGACCGTTTCCAACCCGACCACGCCCACCATCACCTCGGTCGCCTACGACGCCATCGCGGGCACGCTGACGGTGACGGGCACGGGCTTCCTGAAGTTGGCGGGCGCGAACAACGACATCGACGCATCGAAGTTCGTCTTCACCGGCCAGGGCGGCGCCACCTACACGCTGGGCTCCAGCCCGGATGTCGAGATCGCCTCGGGCACCAGCTTCGTCATCACCCTGGCGGGCGCCGACATCACGGGCCTCGCGGCCCTGCTGAACAAGCATGGCGGCGTCTCGCTCGACTCGACCACCTACGGCGTGACCGTGGGCGAGGATTGGGCCAGGGGCGCCGACGCGGCGGTCAACGTCGCCGACGCCCTCGGCAACACCGTCACGGTCGCCAAAGACCCCAGCATCGCCAGCGCCACCTACGACGCGGCGACCGGCACCCTGGTGGTGACCGGCGCCCTGATCGGCGCGGCGGCCGGCGATGACATCGACGTGACCAAGCTGACGCTGATCGGCGAGGGCGGCGCCCTGTACCCGCTCACCAGCGCGGGCGTCGAGCGCGACTCGTCGACCCAGTTCACCGTCGTTCTGAACGCCACCGACCGCGCCGCGCTCGGCCCGATCATGAACAAGGCGGGCACCACCTCGACCGGCGCCGCCAGCTTCGGCATCGCGGCGGCGGCCGGCTGGTCGGCCGCCATCCTCGACGTGGCGGATGCGACGGGCAACGGCGTGACCGTCTCGAACCCGACCGTGCCCACCATCGCGTCGGTCACCTACGACGCCACCGCCGGAACCCTGGAGGTGACCGGCACCGGCTTCCTAAGGCTGGCCGGCGCGAACAACGATATCGACGTGTCGAAGCTGACCTTGACCGGCGAAGGCGGCGGCACCGTCACGCTGACCGGCGACAATGTCGAGATCACCTCGGGGACGTCGTTCACCATCACCCTGTCCGACGCGGACAAGGCGGCGCTCAGCCTGATCCTGAACAGCGAGGGCTCGGTCTCGGCCGGCAACACCACCTATGACGTCTCAGCCGCCGAGGATTGGGCCAAGGGCGCCGACGCGGCGGTCAATGTCGCCGACACCACCGGAAACGGGGTGACGGTCGCCAACGCCCGCGCCCCCGCCTTGTCGGGCCTGAACGGCACCCCGTCCTATTCCGAGAACGGCCAGCCCGTGGTGTTGGACGCCGACGTCGCGGGAATCGACGCCCATTTGACCGCCGCCAACAACTGGACCGGCGCCACCCTGACCCTGGTCCGCAACGGCGGCGCCAGCGCCGACGACGTCTTCGGGGCGACCGGCGGTCTGGGCGCGCTGGAACAGGGCGCCACCCTGACCTTGTCGGGCGCGGCGGTCGGCCGGGTGACCACCAATTCGGGCGGCACCCTGGTGCTGACCTTCAACGGGGCGACCAACGCCCAGTTGGCCGCGGTGATGCGCTCGATCACCTACGCCAACGCCAGCGACACGCCCGCCGCCAGCGTGCGGATCGACTGGACCCTGTCGGACGGCGACAATGGCGGCCAGGGAGCCGGCGGCGGACTGACCGCCACCGGGTCCACCACCGTGTCGATCACCGCCGTCAACGACGCGCCAACCCTGGTGGCGCCCGATGCCGGCGTCCAGCACGACGGGACCGCCCATCCGTTCGGCGGGGTGACGCTGCGCGATCCCGACGGGGCGGGTCTGACGTTGACCGTGGCGGTCTCGGTGGGCGACCCGACCAAGGGGCGCTTGACCAATCTGGGCGGCTTCACCGACAACGGTTTGGGCGCGCTGACCTTCACCGGCACGGCGGCAGACGCGCAAAGCGCCTTGCGCGGCATGATCTTCACCCCGGCGCCCAGTATCGCCGCCGAGGGCCGCACCGTCACCACCAACTTCACCCTGACGGCGGGCGACGGCGTGGGCGCCCCCACCGAGAAGACCGTCGCCTTCAGGATCGTCGGCCCGCCGCCGCCGCCCGCCGATCCGTTCGAGCAGCGTCCGCCGCCGGCCAATCCGACGACGACCACGCCTCCGACGACGACCACGCCCCCGACGACGACGATTCCTCCGGCGGAGACGATTCCCCCGGCGGAGACCGTTCCGACTCCCGCGACGCCGACCGGCCCGACCACGCCCACGACCGGCCCGAATACGCCTGCCGGCCCGACGCCGCCCGCGACTCCGCCCGCTACTCCGCCAGCGACTCCGAACCTGCCCACGACCCCGACGACCGGGCCGACGACGCCCACCACGCCGATCGATCCGCAAGGCGAGGTCAAGCCGGAGACGCCGCCTCCGGCTCCGCCTCCGCCCGCGCCCTCCCGTGCGTCCACCCCCCCGTCGACCAGCACCCCGTCGACCAGCACCCCCGGCAACAGCGGCGCCACCCCGGCGATCGGCACGCCGGCCTCGCTGAACGGCCTGGTGACCGCCGTCAATTCGACCACCAACGGCGGGAACGGCGGCGGAAGCGGTTTGA
>JADFZP010000142.1 GCA_015232485.1 Alphaproteobacteria bacterium | reverse complement strand
GGCGGGCGGGAGGGCGACGGGAGCCGGCGCCGTCTTGACCGGCGCGGCGGCCGGCGTCTTGGCCGGCGTCCGTGGCTTGGGCGTGGGGGTGGCGACGGTGGGGCGCGGAGCCGGGGTCTCGGTCTTGCGGGCGGTCCCCGGCGGTTTTAGAACGATCCGTTCATTGGACGACGGCGGTGGTGGCTCAAGCATCAGCTTGGGGACCGACGATGGCGGTCCCAGTCGATCGAGCACGCGCCAATTGACCTCGGCGTCGGCTCGCTGCTGGCCACGAGCCTCCGCACCTCCGACGAGAATCGCCGTGGCCGCGAAAACTGCGACAATCCTGCCCCTGGTCATCTCCCCCCGCCATCCTGTCCGGACGCTTTGAGCGAACAAGGTAGCCCATCGCCCCCGGATGGGACAACCGAATTGGCGCATGCCGCCGTCAGGTCGTGGCGGGCTGGCCGCGAAGCAGGTTGCCGAGCGGGCCGAGCAGGTGATCGTTGGTGGCCAGCACGTCGCCGGTGGTCATCATCTCGCGGCCGCCGTCGAGGTCCGAGACGTAGCCGCCCGCCTCGCGCACCATCAGGATGCCGGCCGCCATGTCCCAGGGCTTGATGTCCATTTCCCAATAGGCGTCGCAGCGCCCGGCCGCCACATAGGCGAGATCCAGCGCCGCCGAACCCATCCGCCGAATTCCGGCGGTGGCGCCCATCACGGCGCCCAGTTGGCGCAGGAACGCCTCGTGGTGGGCGCGGCCCTTGTGCGGAATGCCGGTGGCGATCACCGAATCGTCCAGGCGCCGCCGCGCCGAGACGCGCAGGCGGCGGTCGTTGACATAGGCGCCCGCGCCCTTCTCGCACATGAACATCTCGTCGGTGATCGGCTGATAGATCACGCCAGCGACGATCTCGCCGTCGCGTTCCAGGCCGATCGAGATGGCGAAATGCGGAATGCCGTGGATGAAGTTGGTGGTGCCGTCGAGCGGATCGATGATCCAGCGGTGGCTGGCGTCGGTGCCCTTCAACTCGCCGCCTTCTTCGAGCAGGAAGCCGAAGCCGGGGCGGGCCTTCCTCAGTTCGGCGTGCAGCGTCTTCTCGGCCCTGAGATCGGCCGAGGAGACGAAGTCGCTGGTGCCCTTGACGGAAATCTGAAGCTGCTCGACCTCGCCGAAGTCGCGCACGAGATTGCGCGCCGCCTTGCGGGCGGCGGCGGTCATCACATTGATGAGCGGTGAGCGAAGCGTCACGCGGTCAATCCTTCGCCCGTTCCACATAGGTCGAATCGACCGTGTTCACCACGATCCGGGTGCCGGCCTCGACGAAGGGCGGGATCATCACGCGCATGCCGTTTTCCAGCTTGCCCGGCTTGTAGGACGACGCGGCGGTCTGCCCCTTCACCACGGGGTCGGCCTCTTCCACGCGCATCACCACGGTGCCCGGCAGGGTGACGGTGACGGGCGCGCCCTCGACGAAGTCGATGGTGACCTCCATGCCGTCCTGAAGATAGACGGCCGGCTCGCCGACCATGTCGCGCGGCACGGTGATCTGCTCGTAGGTTTCCTTGTCCATGAAGGTCAGGTTGTCGTCGTCGCCGAACAGGTAGGTGAATTCCTTCTCCTCGACCATCAGCTTTTCGACGGTGTCGGCGGTGCGCCAACGCTCGTTGGTCTTGTTGGCCGAGCGGATGTCGCGCATCTCGACCTGGATGAAGGCGCCGCCCTTGCCGGGCTGGATGAGCTGGATCTTGAGCACGCCGTACTGCCGGCCGTTGTGCTCGAGAATCATGCCCGGACGAATGGTGTTGGCCTGAATCTTCATGTTCAACCGTGTTTTTGTCGGGATGGAAGGGTCGCGGCGGTTCTTAGCAGTTACCGCCGCCTCAGGCAACCGGGGGATAGGGATGCCTCTCGCCACGCCAGTCTTCGACCAGGCCGTCGCGCAGATGGTCGGGGCCGATCGGCACCTTTCCGTGGCCGCCCGGAATGTCCAGCACATAGGTCGGTTGGCACAGCCCCGAGATGCGGCCGCGCAACGATTTGACCAGCCCGCGGCCCTCGTCCAGGCCGGTGCGGAAATGGGCGGTGCCGCGCACCAGATCGCCATGATGCAGGTAATAGGGCTTGATGCGGGTGGCCACCATGGCGCGGAACAGCGCCTCCAACACCGCCGCGTCGTCGTTGACGCCGGCCAGCAGCACCGTCTGGCCCAGCATGGCCACGCCGCCATCGACCAGCCGGGCGCAGGCGGCGCGGCAGGCTTCGGTCATCTCGCGCGGGTGGTTGGCGTGCAGCACCAGCCACACCGCCTTCGAGCGCTTCAAGGCGGCGACCATCGCGGCGTCGACGCGCGACGGCTCGACGGCGGGGATGCGGCTGTGGATGCGCACCACCTGGACATGCGGGATGGCCTCCAGCGCGTCCATGATCGCCGACAGGCGGGCCGGCGACAGCATCAGCGGATCGCCACCCGACAGGATCACCTCCCACACCTCGGGACGGGCGCGGATGTAGTCGAGCGCCGCCTCCAACTCGGCTGGCGACAGCGCGCCGCCGTCGCCCAGCGCCTCGCGCCGGAAGCAAAAGCGGCAATGGACCGGGCAGGCCAGCAGGGGTTTCAGCAAGACCCGGTCGGGATAGCGATGCACGATGCCCGGCACCGGCGACAGGGCGTCGTCGCCGATCGGGTCGGCGCGCTCGCCCGGCGCCTCGTCCAGCTCGGCCGCGCTGGGAACGAATTGCCGCGCGATGGGGTCGTCCGGCTCGCCGGGCTCGATCAGCGCGACCATGTCGGGTGTGATGGCCAGGGCGAAGCGCTCGGCCACCCTGTCGACCAGGGCGGCCCGCCCCTCGTCGAGCAGTCCGGCCGAGACGAGATCGGCGGCGCGCCGGATGGCGCGGGGGCGTGGGCGGGCGGATTGGCTCATTGATCGTTCCGTGGCATTAGGTGGTGCGGATACATAAAGGAAACCAGAATGGACGGCAAAGAATGGTGGCGGCCCGAGGTGTTCGCCCGCCGCCGCGCCAATCTCAAGCGGCGTCAGGCGGTGCTCGCGGACTTGCGGGCCTTTTTCGCGGCGCGCGATTTCGACGAGGTCGAAACGCCGATCCTGCAAGTCGCGCCCGGCTGCGAGCCGCATCTGGCCGCCTTCGCCACCCGTCTGGTCGAACCGCTGTCGGGCGGCGAGCGAACCCTGTGGCTGCACACCAGCCCCGAATTCGCGATGAAGAAGCTGTTGGCCGCCGGCCTGCCGCGCATCTTCCAACTGGCCCGCACCTTCCGCAATGGCGAGCGCTCGCCCACCCATCATCCCGAATTCACCATGCTGGAATGGTACCGGGCCGGCGAAGGCTGGCTCGCCCTGATGGATGATTGCGAGGCCCTGCTGCGCGAGGTGGCGCGGGGCCAACCCTATCGGCGCGGCGACATCACCTGCGACCCCAACCAGCCGGCGCGGCGCCTGTCGGTGGCCGAGGCGTTCGGCGAATGGGCCGGCATCGATCTGATGTCCACCATCTCGGACGCCTGGGCGCCCGAGGCCGCGCCGCTCGCCGCCAAGGCCCGCCGCCTTGGCCTGCATGTCGGCGAAGACGATAGCTGGGACGACGTGTTCTTCCGCGTCATGTTCGAATTCGTCGAGCCGCGGCTGGGCATCGGCGTGGCGACCATCCTGCATTCCTGGCCGGTCTCGATGGCCGCCCTGTCGCGCCCCGAGCCGGCCGATCCGCGCGTCGCGCAACGTTTCGAGCTGTATGTGTGCGGCGTCGAACTGGCCAACGCCTTCGGCGAACTGACCGACCCGGCCGAGCAACGCCGCCGCTTCGAGGCCGACATGGAGATGAAGGAACGCCTGTACGGCCTGCGCTGGCCGATCGACGAGGACTTGCTGGCCGCCCTGGAGGCCGGCCTGCCCGACTGCGCCGGCATCGCCTTGGGCGTCGACCGCCTCGTGATGCTGGCCTGCGGCGCCGAAGACATCGGGGACGTGCTGTGGGCGCCGGTGGCGGCGGCGGGCTAATCCGGGTGAGGCCGCGAACTTTCGCCCTCCTGCCGCATCCATAGGGCAGTGGATTGCCACGAGGAGACCACACGCGATGAAACGCATCTTGTACGCCTCAACCGCCGCCCTGCTGCTGATGTCGGGCGCCGCGCTGGCGCAATATCCGGCCGCCCAGGAACAGACCCAGGGCGAGCCGCCCGCCCAGGGCGCCGCCGCCCCGGAGGAGCCCTCGATGGGCGCCGGGCCGTCGATCACCGGCGAGAAGCAGGCCGACGTCAGCCGCTCGCCGCCGGGCGGCAAGTTCAGGAAGGTCAGCGAACTGACCGACCTGCCGGAATTCGTGCCCGGCCTGGGCATCCTGTACGTCCAGCCCGACACCATGCCGGCCGGCCCGTTCCTGGCCTATGACCGCGACGGCACCCTGCTCAGCACCGTCTACATGCTGCCGATGGCCCAGCTTCAGCAGCAACGCAACCTGACCGGCCTGTCGGCCGGCACGGGCAGCGTCAACCAGGTCGACGTGACCTTCAACTCCGGCCATCCCGGCCTGCCCGAGCCGCATTACCACGTCGTGATGTGGCACGCGCCCAAGGCCAAGATCCAGCAGATCTCGGAAATCCCCCCCGAAGCCGAACGCCCCGGCCAACAGACCGGCGGCGGCCCGT
The DNA here is from genome assembly GCA_015232485.1 of Alphaproteobacteria bacterium. Lineage (GTDB taxonomy): Bacteria > Pseudomonadota > Alphaproteobacteria > Rhodospirillales > Magnetospirillaceae > JADFZP01. The sequence continues at coordinate 3,103 of JADFZP010000142.1, read as the reverse complement.
CGATCATCCCCGGCGAACAGCCGGAACGCGAAGGCGGCGAAGCGGTGCCCGAGATGCCGGGTCAGACCGGCGAACAGCCCGGCCAGCCGCGCTGAGTCACACCTCTCCGCCCGAAGGGGGGCGGGCGGGGAGGAACGGCTCCGGCCACGGCCGCGAGAGGTCGGCCTCGGGGACTGCGGCTTGAAGGACTTCCATTGCTTCCCAGAGGGTGTTTCGGCCGAAAAGCTTCATCAAGACTTGGGCGAGCGGGTCGGATGGTGGTCTAAGCCGGTTCCCCCTCCGAATCTCGACATCTCTAATCTCAGGCTGGCGCAGAGCGCCGAAGAGGTTGACCAGAACGCCACTAGTGAGACCGTGTGACTCGGAAAAACGCAGGGCAAGGCCGGCGAGGGCTTGGCCGAGGGCTAGGCACTGGCCGGGGTCGGCGGTAGCGCGGAGGGCTTCGAGCAGCGCGTCGGCGCGGCGGTCGGGCTGTTTGAGGCTTGGGGCGAGGGCGGCGAGGGCTTGGCCGAGGGCTCGGCACTGGTCGGGGCCGGCGGTGGCGCGGCGGACGCATTTGAGCAGCGCGTCGGCGCGGCGGTCGGGCTGTTCGAGGCTTGGGGCGAGGGCGGCGAGGGCCTGGCCGAGGGCTTGGCACTGGCCGAGGTTGGTGGCGGCGCGGAGGGCTTCGCGCAACGCGTCGTCGCGGCGGTCGGGCTGTTCGGCGAGGGCTTGGCCAAGGGCTTGGCACTGGTCGGGGTCGGTGGTGGCGCGGAGGGCCGAAAGAAGCGAAGCGCCATCAAGGGACAAGTCCAGAACGATTCCCAATAGACAGCGCGCGCGAAGCAGTGGATGCGGTTCGCCATCGAGCGGCGGCATCGCGATCCAGGCGGCGACCCGCTTGTGTCGCTTAGGGTCGATTCCAAACAGTCCGTAAGCCGTTCGCTTCACCGATCGCAGGAACGCTTCGGCGCAGTCGACCCTGTTCATCAGTCGGCCGATCATCGCATCGCGAACGTTGGATGGGATTGACGGCAGGGATGTGATCGCCTCCTCGTAACCGTGGTAGCCATTCAGCTTTGACCAGAGGTCCGCCGCGCGGGTGCTTGCCAGGGTGGTTCGGGCGAACGTCTCGACCTCGGGAGCGATTTCGGGGCGGACCAGCATGCTCTCGGCCCGCGCGACCTGGGATGGGCTCCAGATGTCGTCTGGACCGCTGGTTGCCATCTGACGGCGGATGTCGTTTTCCCAGACTCGAAGCTCGCGGACTTCGTTCAGCCAAGTCGCCAGCGTGGCCCAATTGCGAATCAGGGCTTCGTGGAGGATTTCGACCGTGGCGTCGCCATTGGCGCGATCCTGGTCGATGAGCAGCAGCCAAGTGCCCTCGGCCGCGAAGGTCTGGGCGACGTTCCAAAGCTCGCCCAATTCCGCTCGGGTGGCGGCGCGTTTGGTGTCGTGCGCGATGCCGGCCTCGGTCACGGTGACGAGATGTCTGGTGAACAGGATGCGCGCGCGCTCGCGATCGCCATCGTCCATCTTCGCCAGCACCGCGTCGGCGCACTCGCCCAGCACGCCTTCCAGGCCGCCGCAGGCGGTCAGCATGGTGGCGGGGATGACCGCTCCCTTCTGCGTGGGCCAGAGTTGGTGCAGGGCGTATTGCAGCAGAGGCAGCAGGCCGGGGCTTCGGTCGACCTGTCCGATCAGGTCTCCGTCCACTCCTTCGGCGAATGTGACGCCGAGTTCGCGCGCCGGTCCCTGGACCGCGTCGGCCAGTTCGGGGCGGGTCATCCGGGTCAGGTGTATCCGGGAAGGGTTCAGGAGGTGGCGCGCGCAGGCCAGCCCGTCGATCGCGTCGACATAGTCGGAACGCAGGGTGAGCACGGCGCGCAGGCCGGTCTTCCCGCGGCAATGCTCGTTCAGGTGCGTTAGTATGCCATCGAACGCCACTCGCTCGGTGTCCGAGGCGAGGGTGACGAGTTCCTCGAACTGATCGAGAACGACCAGGACCGGCGCGTCCCGCAGCAGTTCGTCGACATGGTCGAGCGCGCTCGAAATGTCGTCGCGGAACAGGGTTTCCAGCGACCTGGTGCGATCGGCGCGGTCGCCTGCCGCAGCACCCGGATACAGAAGGCCGGCCAGTTCTCGCGCGAGGTTGTGAAGCGGCCTGTCTCCGATGCGGCACGAGGCGATCCGCCAGCCCTCCTTCTGTTTGGCCGGAACGACGCCGGCCTTCACGACGGACGACTTGCCGCACCCCGAGGCGCCGATGATGGCGACCACCGCTTCACTATCGAGCCTTTTCAGAATATCCGTGACGAAGCCGTCGCGTCCTCGGAACCATCGCGCCGACTCGGCGTTGAATGCGGCCAGTCCGCGATAGGGTTTGGCGAGGGGCGGCCAGCCGCGCTCGAGATCGGGGATGGGCAGGAGATAGGCCAGCAGTTGATTGTGGTCCCGCGCAATCGCGCTCACCATGCCGACGACCCGCTCGTCCTTGATGTCGCGGACAGGGGAGAAGTTCACGATGGCGGGAGTGCCGGAGAATCCTTGCTCGACGAAGCATTTGGGGCTGTCGGTCGGGCGGATTTCAAGGAGACCGTCGCCCGTTGTTCCCCAGACGACGCCTCGTTCGGTTCGGCCGCTCTCGAAATTCTTCGGGAAGCCGAAGGCTTCGAACGCCATGCCTTTGCAGGCTTCTGGTGGCGCCAGCTTCGCGGGACGAATGTCGGCCGACGCTTCGCGATCAATTTCCAGGGCCGCGATGTCGAGGTCGAACGGGCGCCATCTCGAAACACGCGCGGTGAACGTTCTCGACCCGTGGCATGGAAAGTCCCCCTGGACCGTGGCGCCGGCGGGGGGCGCCTCGTTCGTCTTGCGCCCCAGGGCATCCCGAACCACATGGGCGCAGGTCAGCACCACGCCGGGGGCGGCGAGAAAGCCACCGCCGATCACCGCCCCGCCGCGCAGAATTCCGACAACGGCTTCGTGGTTCATCCGCGCTTCGTCCATTTGAGGGTCACTTTCAGGTGACCTTCCGTTTCGGCCGAGGCGAGGATCACGCCAGCTTTGCCGGTCAGCTTGAGTCCGAATTCGACGGTCGCCTCGTTTGGCGCGACCTTCTCGA
>JADFZP010000141.1:5630-7756 GCA_015232485.1 Alphaproteobacteria bacterium | reverse complement strand
CCGGATCAAGTCCGGGCATGACGGCGTGGGAGGTTGCCTGTATCTTTTGAATGAAGCCGTGCCCTAGCGCCTTCGCGGGAATGACGACGCTGTTGGTTCAGGACCGCCATCACCGCGTGGAGTCATGCCGCCGCGAGATCGAGCAGCGCCCGCATGGTCTCCTCGTCGAGCGCCCCGTCGACCCTGGCCGGCCGGAAATGGCGCTGAAAGGCGGTCAGGGCGGCCGGCATGTCGGTGACGTCCCAGCCCAGCCCGGCCAACAGGTCGCGCGCCTGATCGCCGCTCAAGGGGCGGAAGGGCGCCGGGGCCACCGGCCAGCGGCCGACGCCTTGGCGCGCCAGACGCGGCCAGTCGAACAACTCGCCGGGGTCTTGTTTGCGGGTGGGCGCCACGTCGGAATGGCCGACCACGTTGGCCGGCGGGATCGGATGGCGGGCCAATATGCCTCGCGCCAATTCGATCAGCGCCGCCATCTGCGGCTCGGGGAACGGGCGATAGCCCCATTCGTGGCCGGGATTGACCAGCTCGATGCCGATCGAGCGGCCATTGACGTCGGTCGCGTCGCGCCAACGGGCCAGCCCGGCATGCCAGGCGCGGCGATCCTCGGGCACCAGGCGCCACACCGTGCCCGCCTCGTCGATCACCCAATGGGCGCTGACCTTGGCCAGGGGGTCGCACAGCCGGGCCAGCGCGTCCTCGGCCGTGCGCATGCCGGTGTAGTGCAGCACCAGCATGTCGACGGGTTGCCCCGCCGCGCGCGGCTCGTGATTGGGCGAGGGGCGCTCGATGATCCTCATGCCGGCCGCCTCGTCGCGAATTGGACGACCGCCACCCCGGCGATCGTCACCACGCCGCCCACCACCTTGTGCCAGTTCAGCGTCTCGCCCAGCAGCAGCACGCCGCAGGCGATGCCGATCACCGGCCCCAGCAGGGTGAACGGCACCACTTGGTTCATGTCGTAGCGGGCCAGCAGATGGTACCACATCGTATAGGCGATCAGCGAGGCGGCCAGCACGGTATAGGCGATGGCGCCCCATCCCACCCAGCCGGCGCCGGCCAGCGCGTCCAACTGGCCGTCCTCGAAGATCAGCGACAGGAGCACGAGTTGCGGCGCCGCGAACAGCGCCATCCAGCCGTTCAGGGCGATCGGCGGAATGCCGCGCAGCCGCTTGATGACCACGTTCGAGACCGCCCAGAAGAAGGCCGCCGCGACCAGCGTCAGAAAGGGCGCCAGATCGGGCAGGGTCGGCTCGCCGGCCAGCAGCGCCACCCCCGAGAAGGCCAGCGCCATGCCCAACCCGCGCCACCAGCCCAGCCGGTCGTGAAAGAACACCGCCGCGAGCAACGCGCTGAACGGCACCGTCAACTGGATGGCGACGGCGGCGGTGGCCGCGTCGACCCCCTTCACGCCGACGAAGATCAGCCCGAAATGCAGCACGCCCAGCGTCACCGACAGCAAGGCCACGCCGCCCAGCGCCGAGCGTCGCGGCAGGCCGTACAGCGGCAACAGGATGGCCGCGACCAGCAGAAAGCGCACGGCGGTCATCGCCAGCGGCGGAATCAGCGCGGTGCCCAGCTTGGCGGCCACGAAATTGGCGCCCCAGATCACCACCACGGCCAAGGCCGCCAGCATGTCGAGCGGCTTCATGGGCGGCCGCGCGCCAGCTCCTCGCGCTTCATCTCCAGGTCCAGCCAGCGTTCCTCGGCTTCGGCCAATTCGGCGCGTACCGCCTCGACGCGGGCGGCGGCGGCCGCGAAGGCGGTCTGGTCGCGGGCGTAAAGGGCGGGGTCGGCCAGCGCCGCCTCCAGCTTCCTGGCCTCGGCGGCGAGTTTCTCCATGCGGGCCGGCAGTTCGTCGGCCTCGCGCTGCTCCTTGAAGGACAGCTTGGTCGGGCGCTGGGCGGCGCGCGCCGGCGCTTGCGCGGCCTTGGCCTCAGGCCGCGGCGCGGCGCGCTCGGCCCCGCCCGAGGCGGCGCGCTGGCGCATCGCCTCGGTGTATCCGCCCGCGTATTCCTGGGCGGTGCCGTCGCCCTCGACGACGATCACGCTGGTCGCCAGACGATCGAGGAAGTCGCGGTCGTGGCTCCAAAGCCAAAGACAAGGCCTTGATCAACTCCGCTTACCTG
>JADFZP010000141.1:5005-5523 GCA_015232485.1 Alphaproteobacteria bacterium | reverse complement strand
CGACAGCGCCGAGACCGGCGAATGGGCCTGGCGGTCCTCGAACAGGAAATCGCGCATGTAGGACACCACATGGCGCGGCCGGCCGCGCACCGAGACGCTGTCGCCCGAACCGCCGGTCAGACTGCGCCACACCGTCTCGTTGGGGTCGAGCAGGGTGCGACGCTGGTCGAAATAGGCGGTGTCGAGATTGGTGCCCAGGCGCACGCGGCCGGTATCCGGCTGAAGATCGCCGGTCAGCAGGCGCAGCAGGGTGGTCTTGCCGGCGCCGTTGGGGCCGATGATGCCGACCCGGTCGCCGCGTTGGATGCGGGTCGAGAACTCCTTGACCACCATGCGGTCGCCGAAGCTTTTCGAGATCGCCTCGGCCTCGGCGACCATCTTGCCCGACACCACGCCGGCATCGACTTCCAGCGTTACCCCGCCTTGCACCTTCAGGCGGCCGGCCCGCTCGGCGCGCAAATTCATCAGGGCGCGCAGACGGCCCATGTTGCGGCGCCTGCGGGCGGTGACGCCGCGAT
>JADFZP010000141.1:0-4995 GCA_015232485.1 Alphaproteobacteria bacterium | reverse complement strand
AGCCAATGGGTCCCGGCCTCCAGGCGCTTGTCCATGCGGGCCAGTTCGGCCTCCTCGGCGGCCAGGATCTGCTCTTGCCACGCCTCGAAGCCGGCGAAGCCCTGGTCGCCGATCCGCACCACGCCGCGGTCGAGCCACAGCGTCGAGCGCGAAATCCGGCTGAGGAAGGCGCGGTCGTGGCTGATCACGACCAGGGCGCCGCCGAACGCCGCCAACTCCTCCTCCAGCCACAGGATGGCGGGAAGGTCCAGATGGTTGGTCGGCTCGTCGAGCAGCAGCACGTCGGGCTCGCCGACCAGGGCGCGGGCCAGCGCGACGCGGCGGCCCTCTCCACCCGACAGGCCGGCGGTCGAGCGGTCGCCGTCGAGGCCCAGCCGGGCCAGCACGGCCTCGGCGCGGTGGTGCTCGCCCCGTTCCGATTCGGGCAGGCCGGCGGCGACGTGGTCGGCTATGGTGGCGCCGTCGATCACCGGGTCTTGCGGCAGATAGGCGACTCGGGCGCCGGGCTGGACGAAGATCTCGCCGGAATCGGGCTCGATCTGGCCGGCCATCACCTTGAGCAGCGTCGATTTGCCGCTGCCGTTGCGGCCGACCAGACAGGCCTTTTCGCCGCGGCCGACCGAGCAGGCCACGCCGGTGAACAACGGACGGCCGCCAAAGGTGACGAAGACGTCGCGCAGGGAGACGAGGGGAGGAGGTGCCATGGCGCCAGAAGCTAAGGGGCCGAAGCGGGCTTGGCAAGCGGGCGCGCGGCGGCTAAACCATTCCGCCATGACCGCGCCCCTGACACCCGAGCAGCTTTTCGCCCATCTCGACGCGCTGGGCATCGAGACCCGCACCCATCACCACGCCCCGGTCGCCACCGTCGACGAGGCCAACGAGGTGTGGGCCGGCATCGACGGGCTGCATTGCAAGAACCTGTTTCTCAAGGACGCCAAGGCCAAGCTGTGGCTGGTGGTGGCGCGGGCCGACTTTCGCCTCGACCTGAAATCGCTGCCGGCCCGCATCGGCTCGGCGCGGCTGTCGTTCGGAAGCGCCGCCCTGCTGGAAGAGGTGTTGGGCGTGAAGCCCGGCTCGGTGACGCCCTTCGCGGTGGTCAACGACCGCGACCGGCGCGTCGACGTGGTGCTCGACGCCGAAATCGCGCGCCACGACCGGGTGTGCTTCCATCCCCTGATCAACACGATGACCACCGAGATCGCCAGCGGCGATCTTCCGACCTTCCTGCGCGACTGGGGCGGGTCATGGCAAATCGTCGAGCTGCCGTGACGACCCCCCAACCCGCCAACGCCCGGAGACCCTCATGACCGATCGCGTGCTCATCATCGATTTCGGCTCGCAGGTGACTCAGCTCATCGCCCGGCGGGTACGCGAAAGCGGCGTCTATTGCGAAATCCACCCGTTCAACCGGGTCACCGCCGACTCGCTGGCCGCCTTCGGTCCCAAGGGCATCATCCTGTCGGGCGGGCCGTCCTCGGTGACCGAGGCGGAATCGCCGCGCGTGCCCCAGGCGGTGTTCGAGGCGGGGCTGCCGGTGCTGGGCATCTGTTACGGCCAGCAGGCCATGGTCGAACAGTTGGGCGGCAAGGTGGCCGGCTCGGACCATCGCGAATTCGGCCGCGCCTGGGTCGATGTCAGTGGCGAATGCGCGCTGTTCCAGGGCGTGTGGACCAAGGGCGGGCGCGAGCAGGTGTGGATGAGCCACGGCGACCGGGTCGAGGCGCTGCCCGAAGGCTTTCGCGTGGTCGGCGTCTCGGACGGGGCGCCGTACGCCGCGATCGCCGACGATTCGCGCCGCTTCTACGGCGTGCAGTTCCACCCCGAGGTGGTTCACACGCCGCACGGCGCCCAGCTTCTGCGCAACTTCACGCACGGCATCGCCGGCTGCGTGGGCGACTGGACGATGCGGGCCTTCCGCGCCCAGGAGATCGCCAAGGTGCGCGCCCAGGTCGGCAAGGGCCGGGTGATCTGCGGCCTGTCGGGCGGGGTCGACTCCTCGGTGGTGGCGGTGCTGCTGCACGAGGCGATCGGCGATCAACTGACCTGCGTGTTCGTCGACACCGGCTTCATGCGCTCGGGCGAGTCCGAGCAGGTGGTGTCGATGTTCCGCGACCGCTTCAACATCCGGCTGATCCACCGCGACGCCTCGGACCTGTTCTTGGAGAAGCTGGCCGGCGTCACCGACCCCGAGCGCAAGCGCAAGATCATCGGCGCCACCTTCATCGACGTGTTCGACGAAGAGGCCACCAAGGCCGGCGGCGCCGACTTCCTGGCCCAGGGCACGCTGTACCCCGACGTGATCGAATCGGTGAGCTTCACCGGCGGCCCCTCGGTCACCATCAAAAGCCACCACAATGTCGGCGGCCTGCCCGACCGCATGAAGATGGCCCTGGTCGAGCCGCTGCGCGAATTGTTCAAAGACGAGGTCCGCGCCCTGGGCCGCGAACTGGGCCTGCCCGACGACATGGTCGGCCGCCACCCCTTCCCCGGACCGGGCCTCGCCATCCGCATCCCCGGCCAGGAACTGACCCGCGACAAGCTGGAAATCCTGCGCAAGGCGGACGCGATCTATCTCGAGGAGATCCGCAACGCCGGCCTCTACGACGCCGTCTGGCAAGCCTTCGCGGTGCTGCTGCCGGTGCGCACGGTGGGCGTGATGGGCGATTCGCGCTCCTACGACTACGCCTGCGCCCTGCGCGCCGTGACCTCGACGGATGGCATGACCGCCGACTACTACCCGTTCCCCCACGACTTCCTGGGCCGCGTCGCCAGCCGCATCATCAACGAGGTCAAGGGCATCAACCGGGTGACCTTCGACATCACCAGCAAGCCGCCGGGGACGATCGAGTGGGAGTGAGATTTCGGCACTAGTGCACTGAGGCCAACAAAAGATTAACTTTTGTCCCCTTTTCCGTCATGGCCGGGCTTGACCCGGCCATCCACGTCTGACCGCGGAAGAGAAAGCGGAAACAACGGCTTGTACGGCTGTCATGTGGATGCCCGGATCAAGTCCGGGCATGACGGCGTGGGAGGTTGCCTGTATCTTTTGAATGAATCCGTGCACTAGCAGGGTTTCCGAGCCGTCAAGGAGGTAGGATCGCCATGCAGATCGAGTCTATCAAGCTCAAGAACTTCAAGGCGTTCCGTGATGTGGAAATGACGGACGTTCCCCGATTCTGTGTCATCGTGGGAGCCAACGGAACAGGAAAGTCGACCCTGTTCAACCTTTTCGCTTTTCTCAAGGAAGCGCTGACGACCAATATCCACTCGGCGCTGGTAAAACAGGGCGGAAGTCGCGGGTTTCAGGAAGTACGCAGCAGAAACACCGATGGAAACATCGAAGTCGAGATCAAGTTCCGTCAGGATCACGAATCCCCGCTTGTAACCTACTACTTGGAAATCGGCGAGAAGGAGGGGCGGCCAATCGTGGCGCGCGAGATACTGAAATTCCGGCGGGGCACCGGCGGACAACCATGGCATTTCCTGGATTTTAAAGAAGGTCATGGCTATGCCGTAACCAATGAGCTGGAAAAGGTGCGCGATGTCCGAAAACTTAATCGCGAGGAGCAAAGCCTCAAATCGCCCGACATCCTCGCAGTCAAGGGACTGGCTCAATTCAAGCAGTTCCCCGCCGTCGTCGCACTGGGCAACCTGATCGAGAACTGGCATGTGTCCGATTTCCATATCAACCGAGCCAGGCCGGAACAGCAGGCCGGGTACGCCGAGCATTTATCTTCCGAGGGAGACAATCTGTCGTTGGTTACAGAATATCTACATAACCACCACCAAGACGTTTTCAACACAATACTCGCAAAACTGTCTGAGCGTGTCCCAGGAATAAGTAAGGTAGACGCGAAAACGACAGAAGAAGGGCGCGTTTTGTTGCGGTTTCAGGATGGGGCGTTTGAGGATCCTTTCCTCGCGCGCTATGTCTCGGACGGTACCATAAAAATGTTCGCTTACTTGATTCTGCTTCATGATCCGACCCCCCACCAATTGCTCTGCGTCGAAGAGCCAGAAAACCAACTATACCCAAAGCTGCTGTGGGAGTTGGCGGAGGAGTTCCGAGACTATTCGAATCGCGGTGGGCAGGTCTTTGTCTCCACGCATTCGCCGGATTTCCTGAACGCGGTCGGGTTAGAGGAAGTATTCTGGCTGGTGAAGGATAAAAGCGGGTACACCAACGTCAAGCGAGCGCGGGACGATGCGCAGTTGGCGGCCTTCGTCGCCGAAGGTGACCAAATGGGATACCTGTGGAAGCAGGGGTTCTTTGGCGGGGTGGATCCGCAGTGACACACATGGTCTTCTTCCTGGAAGAGCCGTCGGCCCGCGAAATGCTCAATGGCCTACTGCCGAGGGTGTTACCACCGACTGTAACGTTCCAATACGTCGTCTTTGAGGGCAAGCAGGACCTCGAAAAGCAGGTCGGGCGAAAGCTTCGCGGCTGGCAGCCTCCACTGCCGCTGTTCATTGTTCTACGCGATCAGGATGGTGGCAGTTGCTCCGACATCAAGCGCAACCTCATCGCCATCTGCGCGAAAGCGAAGCGTCCCGACACGTTGGTCCGCATCGCCTGTCATGAACTCGAAAGCTGGTATTTGGGGGATCTGTGCGCAGTGGAGTTGGGCTTGGGGATTGATAGGCTAAGTTCCAGGCAAAGACAAAGAAAGTTCAAGTGCCCGGACAACCTAGCGAATGCCGCGCAAGAGCTTTCACGTCTGACTGGCGGGAGGTATCAGAAGGTGTCCGGTTCCAGGGACATTGGCATGTGGCTCAATCCCGAGCGCAACAAGTCCGACAGTTTTCGCGCTTTCATCAATGGCGTTCGCAGGTTGGCGGACGCGTCTGCGGAGGTGGAGTTCGTTTGAATTCCAGACCCGTTCCTTGCCTAAACTTGGTCGTGGCCCGATCACGGGCTGACGACGAGGAGGGTTGGGGATATGATTCGTTCGATCGCATTGGCGTCCGTGATGATGGTCGCCATGGTCGCTCCCG
>JADFZP010000140.1 GCA_015232485.1 Alphaproteobacteria bacterium | reverse complement strand
TCGATGCTCTCGACCACCAGCGGCCCGGCCCCCAGGGCGTCGAGCCGGCGGTCGGCCTCGGCGCGCAACTCGGCGGCGGCGCGGGCGTAATCGTCGGGCGAGGGCGCCCCGGAGTGGTAGCGGTAAAGCTCCTGGTCCGGCGGCATGGCGGTGTGTTCCATGAAGGACACGCCGCGCCCCTTCACCGTCTCGGCGATCAGCGCCTTGGGCCGGTCGGTGATGCGGGCGAAATCGTCGAGCGCCCCGGACAAGGCGCCCAGATCATGGCCGTCGCAGCGCGCCGCGTGCCAGCCATGGGCGGCGAAGCGGGCTTCGAGATCGCCCAGGTCGCTGGTCTTGGCGACATGGGTGTCGGACTGCATGCGGTTGTGATCGACGATCACCGTCAACTCGCCCAGGCGGGCGTGCGCGCAGGGCAGCAGGCTTTCCCAGATCTGGCCTTCCTGAAGCTCGCCGTCGCCGGTCAGCACGAACAGCCGTTGCGCCTGGCCCTTCAGCCGGGCGGCCAGCAGCATGCCCTTGGCCTTCGAGATGCCCATGCCCAGCGAGCCGGTGTTGGCCGCGATGCCCGGCACCGAAACGTCGGGATGGCCGGGCAGCCCGCCCAGCCGGCGCAGCCGCGTCAGGCTGTCGAACGGCAGCCGGCCCAGCCCGGCCAGCACCGCGTAAAGCCCCGGCGCGTCATGGCCCTTGGACGAAAAATAAAGCCCCGGCGCCCGGTCGCTCCGCTCAAGCTCCTCGAGCAGCAGCCACGAGACGATGTCGAGACTGGAGAAGCTGGAGCCGATATGCCCCGAGCCGGCCCGCGCGATCATGGTCAGGGTGGCGAGGCGCGCCACCGTCGCGAACAGCGCCACGCGCTCGGCGGGCGGCGCGTTCAAGGCCCGCACCCGCGCGAATTCCGAGGCGGCCGGAAGGATCAACCGATGTTCAGATGGCACCACGGACCTCCGCTCGGTTTGCCGCGGCGAGACTACGACGGGCCGGCCCGTCGTACAAGACCAGGCCCGGAACCCGTTTTGGTTGGCGAGCCCGCTCGCTTGACAGATGGCTTGTCGGGCGATGATGCTCACGGTAGAATCGCGCCCAATTCAAAATGCATGAGTTGTAAAAGGGCGTGGAGAATGAGAAATGAAATGTTCAAGCTTAGAATCGGTATCGTCGATACGGGGATTGATTTAAATATTCTGACCGATCTTGTGGACTGGACGAAAGTTAGTCAAATAGTCATATGGACGTTTCAGGAATATGAGTCAATATTAAAGATTGATTCATTGAAGAAGGCTGTCATCCTGCCGATCGACTGTTTGCACCTGATCAGTGGGTTCGAAACCGATTTCATCATTGTCAGCAGCACGGAATCAAATTATGAGCTGCTGTCGATGGGTGTTAGTCAGGACAAAATCATAGATCTTGCAGCATTCTCTGGGATGTTTATTCAAAGGACGTCGAGAAAATATACTTATCTCCACGGTGTAAGCGCTGCGAACTGCAAGTTTGAGGTGCTCGTGACGGGAATGTCTTACGCTCACTCTGGATATTGTCCCCCCACAGCGGCCCTGAAGACGGCAAAACTGTGCTATTCAGGTCAAGATCTTTTTAACGATTTTCAGTTGGCTAAAGTATTTTTAAACCTTCCGCCATTCAGTGCGGTTCAGGCGGCGGTGGTCGCCCTGTCTCCATACAGCTTCCTCTATGACATGTCGCTCACGTCGACTGGAAATCACCTGAATTTTTTCTATTACCCGGTTCATCGGCAATTGCATAACCTCAAACATGCGGACCAAATAGAATCGTTGATTGGCGAGGGGCTCATTCGCTTTTTCCAATCGATGCGGCCCGCCGCTGGCACTGAACTGGATTTACATAATAACGGTGAGTTGGTCTTGGTTTCACAGATACATGTAAGATCGATCTGCGACGCAAAGAAAAGCGCATCGAGGTGGGCAAATAAAAACTACCCTGATACGGAAAAAGAGACACGATCAATTTTGATTGATTATATAAATCTACTCAAACAGCGTGGGATAGTGCCGTTTGTGACGGTATTCCCGATGTCGGAATATTTCATGAGGTGGTTTGACAGAAAAACCATGGACCAATTCCATGCGGCCATCAATTCCGTCATGCTCGAAACGAGTTTCGAGTTCGTCAATCTGTGCGAATCCGACGCCTTCGATCTTGATGATTTCGCCAACATCGATCACCTGAACGTCCGGGGCGCCCAGAAGGCGACCGCCCTGATCGAGCATCGGATCAAGGAGCGGTTGGGCCTCGCGTCCTGATCCGCCAGAAAATTCTTGCGCTCGGAATTCGCAGAGGCTCTTTTAGGCGTTCCGCCGGTGCACGCCTGCGGATTTTCCATCGCGAAGCGGGGATTCGAGGTCGATGAACAAGGTTGCATTGATCACTGGCGTCACCGGGCAGGACGGCGCCTATCTGGCGGAACTGCTGCTCGCCAAGGGCTACGAGGTTCACGGCATCAAGCGCCGCTCGTCCTCGTTCAACACCGGACGCATCGAGCACCTCTATTCCGACCCGCACGAGCGCGACACGCGCTTCCACCTGCATTACGGCGACCTGACCGATTCGACCAATCTGATCCGCCTGATCCAGCAGGTCCAGCCGACCGAGATCTACAATCTGGCGGCCCAAAGCCACGTCCAGGTCAGCTTCGAGACGCCGGAATACACCGCCAACGCGGACGCGGTCGGCACGCTGCGGCTGCTCGAGGCGATTCGCATCCTGGGTCTCGAGAAGAAGACCCGCTTCTACCAGGCCTCGACCTCCGAGATGTTCGGTCTGGTGCAGGAGATCCCGCAGAAGGAGACGACCCCCTTCTATCCGCGCAGTCCCTACGGCGCCGCCAAGGTGTACGGCTACTGGATCACGGTGAATTACCGCGAGGCCTATGGCATGTTCGCCGCCAACGGCATCTTGTTCAATCATGAGAGCCCGATCCGCGGCGAGACCTTCGTCACCCGCAAGATCACCCGCGCCGTCGCCGCCATCGAGGCCGGCCGCCAGGATTGCATCTATCTCGGCAATCTGGACGCCAAGCGCGACTGGGGCCACGCCCGCGACTATGTCGAGGGCATGTGGCGGATGATGCAGCACGACGAGCCCGGCGACTTCGTGCTGGCCACCGGCGAGACCCATTCGGTGCGCGAATTCGTCGAGCTGTCCTTCGCCCATATCGGCCGCAAGATCGTGTGGCGCGGCGAGGGCCTGGACGACCAGGGCATCGACGAGGCCACCGGCAAGGTCTTGGTGCGCATCGACGAGCGTTACTTCCGCCCCACCGAGGTCGATTTCCTGCTTGGCGATCCGACCAAGGCCAAGACGGTGTTGGGCTGGCAGCACACCACCAGCTTCACCGAGTTGGTGCGCGAGATGCTCGAAGCCGACCGCCGCCTGCTCGCCGAGGGCCGGTTCTAGGTCCGGAGGAGAGCGATGGGAGAGCTGTACAGCCTGGCCGGCAAGCGCGTCTGGGTGGCCGGCCACCGCGGCATGGTCGGCTCGGCGATCGTCGACCGCTTGGCCGCCGAGGATTGCGAGGTCCTGACGGTCGGACGCGACGGCGCCGACCTGCGCCGCCAAGCCGACGTCGAGGCGTGGATGGCCGCCAACAAGCCGCATGCCGTGTTCATCGCGGCGGCGCGGGTCGGCGGCATCTGGGCCAACGACACCCGCCCGGCCGAGTTCATCTACGAAAACCTGATGATCGAGGCCAACATCGTCGACGCCGCTTGGCGCAACGGCGTCGAGAAGCTTTTGTTCCTCGGCTCGTCCTGCATCTACCCGCGCGAGGCGCCCCAGCCGATGACCGAATCGGCGCTGCTGACCGGCCCGCTGGAGCCCACCAACCAGTGGTACGCCATCGCCAAGATCGCCGGCATCAAGCTGTGCCAAGCCTATCGCCGCCAATATGGCTGCGACTTCGTCTCGGCGATGCCGACCAATCTGTACGGCTATCGCGACAATTTCGACCTGACGTCGAGCCACGTCCTGCCGGCCCTGATGGCCAAGATCCACGCCGCCAAGGCCGAGGGTCGGTCGAGCTTCGAGGTGTGGGGCAGCGGCCGGCCCCGGCGCGAGTTCCTGTTCGCCGCCGACGCCGCCGACGCCATGGTGTTCCTGATCAAGAATTACTCGGGCGAGGAACACGTCAATGTCGGCACCGGACTCGAGGTGACCATCCGCGAACTGGCCGAGACGGCGGCCCAGGTGATCGGCTTCGACGGCGAGATCGTGTTCGATTCCTCGAAGCCCGACGGCGCGCCGCGCAAGCTGCTCGACGTCTCGGCGCTGGCCGGGCTGGGCTGGACCGCCAAGACCGGCCTGCGCGAAGGGATACGGCTGTCCTACGATTGGTATCTCGAACACAAGGCGCCGCGCTGATCCAGCCGGACCGCAAGGGGGCGACGTGAAGCTCAATCTCGGCTGTGGAATGCGCAAGAAGGAGGGATGGGTCAATGTCGACAAGTTCGCCGCCTGCGAACCCGACCAGATCGCGGACCTCGAGGCGTTGCCCTGGCCGTGGCCCGACTCCTCGGTCGACGAAGTCGCCCTGATCCACGTTCTTGAACATGTCGGCCAGCAGGTCGACACCTATCTGGGCATCATCAAGGAGTTGTGGCGGGTCTGCCGCGACGGCGCCCGCATCGAAATCCAGGTGCCGCATTTCCGCCACGACAACTTTGTCATCGACCCGACCCATGTGCGGCCGATCCATCCCGAAAGCTTCCTGCATTTCAGCGTGCAAAGAAATCTGGAGTGGCGGCGCGTCGGCAGTCCGGCGACGCCGCTGGCGCTCTATCTGGGGGTCGATTTCGAGTTCAAGTCGGCCCGCTACGATCTCACGCCGGAATGGGTGGAGCGGCTTCGCCAAGGCATGAGCCAGGCGGACGTCTCGCAGGCGGTCCGCACCTATTCCAACGTGGTGATGGACTGCGAGATCATCCTCGAGGTGGTCAAGGCGCCGCGCCCCATCGGCCCGCCGCCATGACGCGCCGATGATTCGGACCTACGATTTCGTTCCGGTTCGCCGCTGGTGCCGCCGGGCGGAGTGCTTCGCCGACCTGCTCGCCGGGGGCGAGGGGTGGGTGCCGTGCCGCTCGGGCCACATCGAGTCGCTGGACCCGCCCGACTTCGGCGATCCATCGGACCTCGTCGGCTTGAGACGGCAGGTCACGGTCGGCGACGCCTTCGTCGCGGCGCTCGACGACGTGGTGGTCGACAAGTTCTGCCCGGTGCCCTTTCCGGTCAACAGCTACAACGTGTTCGTCGCCCCCTCGCTGGCGCTGGCCGACACCTGGCACGACGAGGCGTCCCACGCGGCGCTGCTTGAACGGCGCGGCGAGACCGGCTTCGCCACCGTCGGGGGGCGGCGGCTGGCCTGCCGCCTGTATGACGACGCCGAGCCCGATTTGCGCGTCGAGCCGGCGGCGCTGCTGCTCGCCTCGCGCTTCACCCATTCCGACTATGCGCACTGGATGCTGGATCTGCTGCCCCGGCTGTGGGCGCTGTCCCTGTTCGAGCGATCCGCCACGCTGCCGCTGGTGGTGCCCGACGCCACCCTGGCGCCCTTCCAGCAAGAAACCCTGCGCGCCTTGGGGGTGACCAATCCGCTGATCCCCCTGAACTGCCGCCGCGCCCATTTCGACCGGCTGTATCTGCCCAGCTTCTTCGCTCCCGGCGCCCTGTCGCGGGTCCAGGCGCAGTGGATCGGCAGCCGGCTGCGCCGGGTGTTCGGCGTGGAAGGCGGGCGGGCGGGGGGCCGCGGGCTTCTGGTGGCGGGACATTCCGGCGGCCGGGGCTTCGCCGATCCCGACGCCCTGGCGCGGCGCTTGGCGCCGCTCGGCTTCGAGACGGTGCGCCCCGGCGACCTGTCGGTGGCCGAGCGCGCCCGGCTGTTCGCCGCCGCCCGAGTCGTGGTGGCGCCCGAGGGACCCGGAAACGCCGACATGCTGTTCGCTCCGCCCGACGCGGCGCTGATCGAGGTCTGCCCGGCCGGCCAGGCCTCGGACCAGTTCCATCTGCTGACCAAGCTGGGCGGCCAGCGCTACGGGCGGGTGCTCGGCACGGCCGGCGAAGAGGGCCTGCGGGTCGATGTCGACCGTGTGATGGCCGCGGTCGTCCAGGCGCTGAGGGCGTGGTGAGGGAGCCCGGAATGTTGACGACCTTCCAGTTGATTCCGGCCCGCCGCTGGTTCCGGCCGGTCGACGATGTCCGCGCCCTGACGGTGGGCGGCAAGGAGGGCATGTTCGTGGCGCGCCCCGCCTTCGTCGAGTCGCTGGACCCGCCGGACTTCTTCGCCGATCCGGCCGAGGTGGCGGGGATCGGCGACGGCCGCTCGCTGGGCTACGCGCTTGACGACTTCCGCCTGTCGGTGGACGACGCCTTCCTCGCCGCGCTGGACGACGCGCGGGTCGAGAAGATGGCGACGCTGCCCTTTCCGACCAACACCTACCATGTGTTCGTCGCGCCGTCGCTGGCCCTGGCGGAAACGCAGCACCATTCGTCGGGACACGCGCACATGATGCGCCATCTCGGCGAGGAGACCGAGGCGCCGCTGGAAGGGGGCGGGACGGTGAGGACCACCCTGCGCGAGCCGCGCGAGCCCGACCAGCATGTGCGCGGCGAGGCCCTGCTGCTGGCGGCCCGCTTCACGCACTTCAATTACTTCCACTGGATGATCGACCTGCTGCCGCGGCTGTCCTTCCTGGATCTGTTCGAGCGTCCCCACCAGATCGAGCTGCTGCTGCCCGACCATCGCCTGACCGGCTTCCAGCGCGAGACGCTCGAGGCCCTGGGCGTGCGCAACCCGATGCGCGGGCTGAACTGCCACTTGGCGCGAATCGACCGGCTGTACGTTCCCAGCTTCTTCGCGCCCGGCGGCTATTCGCGCCAGCAGATCGCCTGGCTATCGCGATGGCTGAGGCGGGCGTTCGGCGTGGACGGTTGGCCGGCCGGCCGGCGCCGGCTGTGGCTCAGCCGGGCCGACGCCAAATGGCGCGGCGTCGGCAACGAGGCCGAGGTGGTGCGGCTGCTCGAATCCCGCGGCTTCGAGACGGTGGTGCCGGGCCGGATGACGGTGGCCGAGCAGGCCCGCCTGTTCGCCGAGGCCGAGATCGTGGTGGCGCCGCACGGGGCGGGCAACACCAACATGCTGTTCGCGCCGGCCGGGGCGATCCTGATCGAGGTGATCCCCTCGTCCTGCCCAAACAACTGCTATTACATGCTGACCAAGCAGAACGGACAGCGCTACGGCCGCATCCTCGATCCCGCCGCCGAAGCCTTGGGGGGCGTCCTGACCGTCGATTTGGACAAGCTGGCCGCGGTGGTCGACCAGGCGTTGGCCGCGACATGAGCGCCGCGCCCGAAATCATGGATCTGGTCCGGCGTGGCCTTCAGGAGACCGATGGCGCCCTCGCCACGCGCCACCTGACCGGCGCGCTGGCGCTGGCCCCGGCCGAGCCCATGGCGTGGATCGCCCTGGGCGAACGCCTGGCCCGCCAAGCCGACCCGCGCCAGGCGGTTATCTGCCATCGCCGCGCCGCGTCGCTGGTGCCGACCGACTTGGACGTGCTGATCAGGCTGGTTCTCGCCGAGCGGGCGCTCGGCCGGCGCTGGCCGGCGGTTCGTCTGTGCGAGCGGGTGGTGGCGCTGGCGCCGGATCGGCGCGAGGGTCATTACTGGCTGGCCACGCCGCGTCCACGGCGGCCTTGCCGCAGGTCCGCTCGACATGGCGCAGGACGGAC